>JAFPIE010000133.1 GCA_017388605.1 Acholeplasmatales bacterium
AATTAGAGAAAGTGCATTTTTAATCAAAGGATTAAAGATGACATTAAAGGACAAAAGAAGTGGAAAGAGTGAATCCTTCCAATATGAAAATGGTATCTCAGAATATGTAGCATTCCTTACAACAGGCAAAAGCCCAATGCATAATGTTGCTTATTTCGATGGCGAATACAAAAGTGATGTTACAACGACGAGTGCGGATGGTAAGAGCCAAACGACAACAGAAACCATTGAAGTTGAGGTTGCCTTCCAATTCCTAGATTCCTATAATGAAACCTTAATCTCCTTTGTAAATAATGTTAAAACACCAGATGGTGGTACGCATGAAACAGGCTATAAGACAGCTCTAACTAGAGCATTTAATGATTATGCTCATAGAGCGAAGCTCATTCGTGAAAACCAAACCCTAGAGGGTGCAGATATCCGTACAGGCTTAACAAGCGTAGTATCCGTAAGAATTGGTGAAAAGCAGCTTGAATTCGAAGGTCAAACTAAGGCTAAGCTTGGTACTCCAGCTGCCAAAACTGCAGTCGATAATGTCGTAGGCGAAAAGCTTACCTTCTTCCTAATGGAAAATAAGGACCTTGCAGAAAGAATCGTTAAGAAGGCCCAAAAGGAAGCAGAGGCTAGAGCGGCTGCAAGAAAGGCAAGAGAGCAGGCTAGACTTGATAAGAAGGATAAGGGCGAAAGAAATATTTCTACAAAGCTTGCCCCAACCAGTGAAAAGAATAAGGAAATCAATGAGCTATACTTAGTTGAGGGTGATTCTGCGGGTGGTTCTGCAAAGCAGGGAAGAGATAGACGCTTCCAAGCAATATTACCTTTACGTGGTAAGGTATTAAATACCGAGCGTGCAACGATTGATGCAGCCCTAAAGAATGAAGAAATTAATACAATGATTTATACCATTGGTGCAGGGTATGGTCCTGATTTTGATTTAAAGAAATGTAATTATAAAAAAATCATTATCATGACCGATGCCGATGATGATGGTGCCCATATTCAGGTATTACTATTAACCTTCTTCTTTAACCATATGAGACCTTTAGTAGAGGATGGTAGAATCTATTTAGCTCTACCACCACTATTTAAAATAACCAAGCGTGGTAAAACAGAAGAAATTATTTATGCATGGACGAATGAGGAAAAGGATAAAATCTTAGCTTCCTGTAAATGTCCAACCATCCTACAGCGTTATAAAGGATTAGGTGAAATGAATGCTGAGCAATTATGGGAAACCACTATGAACCCAGAAACGAGAACCCTAGTTCAGGTACATGTAGAGGATGAGGCAGAGGCTGAATCCCAGGTTAATGTATTAATGGGTAGTGATTCTGAAAGAAGAAGGAACTGGCTTGAAAACCATGTATCCTTTACATTAGAGGAGGAATAGTCTATGGCAAAGAGTGAATCGATTAAGAAAAAGCTAGACATCTTCCTTAAGGAAAAATTCCAAGAAACCAAATTAGAGGATGCTCTAGGAGACCGCTTTGGTCGTTATTCGAAATATATTATTCAAGAGCGTGCAATCCCAGATGTAAGGGATGGCTTAAAGCCTGTACAAAGAAGAATTCTATATGGTATGTTCAATATGAAGGTTACCTCCAACCAGCCATATAAGAAATCTGCCCGTATCGTTGGTGATGTAATGGGTAAATATCACCCACATGGAGATTCCTCCATCTATGAAGCCTTAGTACGTATGAGTCAGGCTTGGAAAATGGGTGTTACCCTAATCGATATGCATGGTAATAATGGTTCTATCGATGGCGATGGACCTGCAGCCATGCGTTATACAGAAACAAGATTATCTAAGAATGCAGAATTCCTACTACAGGATTTAGATAAGAATACGGTTCCTTTCATTCCAAACTTCGATGATGAGGAAACAGAGCCAACCGTTTTACCTGCAAGATTCCCAAATCTTTTAGTCAATGGTGCAATGGGTATTTCATCAGGTTATGCAACCTATATTCCAACCCATAATATCAACGAGGTTATCAATGCGACCATCGCAAGAATCAATAACCCAAATATGACGGTAGATGACCTACTTGAAATTATGCCAGGTCCAGACTTCCCAACCGGTGGTATCATCATGGGTCGCGATGGCATTCGTGAGGCGTTCTTGACAGGTGCAGGTAGCGTCGTTGTAAGAAGTAAATATGAAATTGAGGAAATGGGTCCAGATCAGGAAAGAATTGTCATCACAGAAATCCCATATGATACTCTAAAGAGTAAAACTGTAGAGCGTATGGAGCAATTAAGACTTGATGGTAAGGTACCTGATGTCATTGAATCAAGAGATGAATCTGGAAGAGATGGATTAAGAATTGCCATCGATTTAAAGAAGGGTGCGAATGCGGATGCCATCATCAATTTCTTCTTTAAGAATACCGATTTACAGTGTAATATCAACTACAATATGGTTTCTATTTGTAATAGAAGACCTATGCGTTTAGGTGTATTACCTATCCTAGATGCCTATATCGAGCATCAAAAGGAGGTTATCACCAATAGAACCAATTTCTTACTGGCTAAGGCAGAAAAGAGATTACATATTGTAGAAGGTCTAATCAAAATGGTAGATATCCTAGATGAGGTTATCCATACCATTCGTCATTCTCAGAATAAAGCCGATTCTAAGGCCAACTTAGTTGCAAAATTCGGTTTCACCGAAGAGCAGGCTGAAGCAATTGTAACAATGCAATTATATCGTTTATCGAACCAGGATGTTACAACCCTACTTGAGGAGAGAAAGACCTTAAATATCAATATTGAGGAATATAATAAAATCCTTTCTAGTGAAAAGGAATTATTAAAGGTAATTAAGAAGGAATTATCTGAAATGAACAAGGTAATTTCTTGCCCAAGAAGAACAGAAATCAGAAATGAATCTGCTCAAATTAAGATTGATGAAACAGATTTAGTTGCAAAAGAGCAGGTAATGGTTTGTGTATCTAGAGAGGGCTATTTGAAGCGTGCAAGCCTAAAGGCCTTTAATGCCGCTAAGAGTAATGGTACAAAGGAAAATGACTCTGTACTATTCTTAGAGGAATCCAATACATTAGATACCCTATTAATCTTCACAAACCTAGGTAATTTTATCTACATGCCTGTATATAAAATTCCTGAGGCAAAATTTAAGGATGTTGGTACATTTATTGCCTCCCTTTGCCAAACACAGGCTAAGGAAAGATTTGTTGGCGTATTTAAAATTGAATCCTTCGATGATTCAAAGGAATTAGTACTATGTACTAAGAAGGGTCAAATCAAGCAAACAATGCTATCAGAATTTAATATCAATAGATATACAAAGCCTGTACGTGCTATGAAAATGTCTGATGACGATGAGCTTGTTGGTGTAGATATTATCGATGACCCACTAGAGATTATGGTATTCACAAAATATTGTGAGGCCTTAAGATTCCGTTCAACCGATGTAAACCTATATGGTACAAACGCTGGTGGTACTAAGGCAATTAACCTAAAGCCAGGCGATGAGGTAGTCAACTGTATTTATTGTAATAAGAATGATGATTTCTTATTATTAACAAGTAGAAATACCATTAAGAGATTAAAGGTTACGGATGTATTATTAACGAGAAGAGCAAGATCGGGTAGTGCTCAAATCAAGAGATTAAAATCAAACCCTTATATTC
>JAFPIE010000134.1 GCA_017388605.1 Acholeplasmatales bacterium
CTGCATCACGAAGCCATTCATTCGCAAGTACAATACAGATGATACCTAAAATCACTCCCACAATACCTTCGATGATATTTCTAACTTTATCATAATCACTAAAGATTCCAACAAAGAATAGAATTATACCACCAATTTTTTCTAATATTCCATGGGCTCTCATTTTAAAATCTCTCCTCTATTTTTATTATTTGCAATAAATTGCAATGTTATTATATATATGCATATCTGACTTGTCAATTAGAAAAAAACAGGGAACAATCCCTGTTTATTCCTCCTTAGATTTTGATGCTTCTGCATCAAATTCCTTGGTACCAGTTTCTCCTAAGAAGATGAGACGATCTGCATAAAGCTCGTTGGTAATGACACTTACATCATTTTTTGTTTCCTTCTTTGGACATATTCTACCCTTTACCGCAACTCGGGCCCCTTTTTTTAGGTAGTTTACGGCATGCTCAGCTAAATATTCCCAAACAGAAATGTTGATAAAGTCGGTATCGTAGCCACCATCCATATTCTGGAATTCCCTTTTGACAGCTAGCCTTAGCTTAACCACCTTTTTGCCATCGGCAACCTCCTTTAGCTCGATGTCATTTACAACATAGCCTATCAGCATGAAATAATTGTACAACGACCTTGTTATCCTCCTTTCCAAATAGCAGCTTTGTTATATCATTTTTCATTTAAATCATGAAATTTCAGATAATGAAATCCTATAGAATAAAGGAATTCTTTTTAGAAAAAAGGAAAGCGAATTGAATTATAAAAATAAAAAATCCTAGATTTTTACATAAATCCAGGAAATTCTACTTTTTTAATTCTTGTTTTTTACATTCTTTGGTAATGCAATTAAATAGGTCATTAAGGAATTCTTAATATAGGGAATGAAATCTATAATATCCCTATCCTTTGTATTTAATAATGCATCCTTCTCACATTCATATCCTGTACCCTCTAAGGCTAAGGATAGAGTTTCATCTCCAACAAAGGAAATAGAATCTAAGGCCCTTATAAAATCACTTTTATAGGATTTTATCGTTCTACCTGAAATATCAGAATCATAATCCTTAATGCTTAGATTCTTTAATTTATCTAAGATTAAATCCTTTAAGGTGATGGGATTATTTGTATAAATATCAATAATGAAATAGGTACCATATTCAAAGGATGAAATAGAATATTCTATATCATCTAAAAGTAATAAATTCTTCTTTTGAAGCATTTTATAGAAGGGTGCCTCAACGGAAAAGATAGAATCTAATAACGCAATCATTTTATTCGGAATTATAGGCATAGAATAATTTAGGTTATCGATTCTTGCCATAATATGTAATTCAGGATATGGAATATCCTCATAGATGGTTATAGGTGATAGTGGTGCCTTAGATTCAATAAATGGAATTCTTTTAATATCATTTTCTTTTATATGAATATTTTCCATAACGGAATCAATAGCTACCTTTACTTCCTCTATATCGATATCACCAACAATAGTTAGTATAGAATTCTTTGGTGTATAGAAATCCTCAAAAGCAATTTCTAAATCCTTTAATTCCATATTTTCTATATCTTCCTTTGTACCAAGGATTTCTATAGAATAGGGATCATTAGGGTATAAAAGCTTTGAGCAAGCCTCACGAATTCTTTTGTCGACTTGGTCGTTTGCCTCCTCTAGTTCAGATAATATAATTGGCTTTTCCTTTTCTATATTTTCTTTAGTAAAGCCTTTAGAAAAAACCATTTGAATCAATAGCTTCAGTGGTGGAATTAAATCATCATTCGTCCCAAAATAATAAATGGTTTGTTCTAAGCCTGTATAGGCATTGGCTTCTGCATTAAATTTGTCAAAATCAATTAAGGCATCATGGCCATCAAAAATAAATGCCTTATGCTCTAAAAAGTGTGCAATGCCACTTTTGGATTCATAGAATTCACCATTTCTATAATATTTTTTATGGCTACTACCATAATGAAGTCCAAGTCCCACATATTTGGATTGGAAGCCTTCTCTTTTTACAAAGATACATCTTAAGCCACCTTTTGCTTCATAATAGGTTGTATCACTCATCTATATCACCTCCAAAGGCAAAGGTAACCTTCCTTACAAAACTTAAATGCTTAAATGCTTCTTCTATATCCTTAAGTGTTACTTGATTTATCTTTTCTACATAATTTTTTGCATCAAAAATATTTGGAAAGAAATCTCTACATAATAAATCCTGTATATAGCTTTCTTGATAATCATAGCTTGCCTTATGAGTTAGGGTAATCATTCTTTTAATTTGAGCTAGATTGATATACTGAATTCCATCATGAATACATTCTTCTATTTTATCTAAAACAAGATTTAAATCCTTCTTTTTTATTTCAAGGTTTACCATAAGAATACCAGATGCACCATAAAGCTCACTGGTTATGCTATAGCATAATCCATATTCTTCTCTTATTTTTTGAAATAAAAAAGAGTAATTCGATGCCCCTAAGAAATAATTTAAGATTACAAATGGATAGATTCTATCATCTCCTGAAAATATTTCTATATCATATATAATTCTTAAATACATTTGATTGGATTTATAGGGCATAATATATAAATCCTTATCTAGGTTTGCTCTATCTATAAAATTATGATCAAGCTTGGCTTCTATTTTTGGATTATCCTTAAAAGGATAATTCTTATCAAAATCACCTAAGAAATAATATACATTTTGATCCTTCATCACCTTTTTATAATAATCATATAAATCTGTTACAGTAATCTTATTTAATACCTCTAAATCACCCATAGGCTTAAAGTCTCTTAATGTATTTAAAAAGAAGGTATGGAAGGCAAAATTGGATGCTTTAAGTTCTAAATATTTATCCATTTTTAATATCGTAGCCTTAAGATGCTTCTTCGCCTTATTAAAGGTTTTCTTATCAAAGGAATTATCTACAATTAGTGGTGTAGATAAATCCATAAATAAATTATAAATCTTATCCATTGTATAGGAATCATCTTGAATATATTTGGGGTCAATGGCATTTCCTTTAAAGCAAATCATAAAATAGCTTCCATGCATATCTCCTCGAACCTCGAATTTAAAGTCATATAGATCCTCACATACTTTTACGATATCCTCTTCTGTTTTATATTTATTTGAGGATAATCTCAAATAAGAAATTAAAAGACTTCTTATCGTTACTTCCATTGGATTTATTTTAGATACGATATATCTTGAAAAAGTAATTGTATGGAATTTATTTATATCGATACTATTATTCAAAAGAATCACCTCCTTTAATTTTTTCAACAAAAATGCTACAAAATATAGTCTATGTGTTTCTTTATTTGTTGAAAAATAAAAAAACCTATAGTATAATTATAGTACTTTTGACACATGAAAAAAAGAGGAGAGTACATTATGGACATTCGTGTTAGAAATACAATGACTTCGGTAAGAAAAGCCTTAGTTGATCTTATGGGAGAAGAAAAATTCGAAAATATTACAATCAGTATGCTATGTAAAAATGCGAATATTTCTAGAAAGACATTTTATATGCATTATGCATCCTTAGATGATGTAATTACAGATATCGGTATGGATATTTATAACCAAATGAGCGATCGCTTTAAATCTAAGGGTGAGGATTATACAATGAATGATGTATTAGCTGATATCCATGAAATTATTTTAAGAAATATTGATATTTATTCTAAGATGGCAACATCAGAATCTCATCATGAATTTCATATCGCACTTGAGATTGCATTCCAAAAGATTGTTGCAGATGTATGTAGAAATACCTATGGTTTAACTAGCCATAATCTAGAATATTATTCTACCTTCTTCGCATCTGGTATTATTTCTGTATATGGTAGATGGTTTAGAGCCAATGATAAGCAGCCAACAGAAAAGCTATTCCAAATGCTTCAAAGCTGCTGCTTCCTAGGAGCTAATGGTATTATTGTTGAAGGTAAGGAAAGACAAAGTAAGAGGTAAAAGAAAAGAACCCGAAACGGGTTCTTTATTTTTTTACTTTCCTGCAAGCTCTAGAGCAATCTTCATCATATTGTGGAAGGATGTTTGACGCTCCTCTGCAGTGGTAATTTCACTTGCAACAAAGGAATCTGAAATTGTAAGTAAGCATGCAGCCTTCTTTCCTAATGCTTTAGCATTAGCGAATAGAGCGAAGGACTCCATTTCAACACACATACAATTATATTTTGTTCTCATTTCCTTCCAATGCTCCTTGTTCTCACCATAGAAAACATCAGAGGAATGAATGCAAGCCTCTGTTAGAGGGATGCCTAGCTTTTCTGCAGCCTTAGAAAGCTTTGTATTTAAAGCCTTAGATGGCTTCATTGTATGAGCTCTATAGCCAAAGGCTACCTTTGCATAATTTGATTCAGATACTGCAGCTGAAACTAAAACAGTATCAAAAATTCTTAAAGATTCATCATAAGAACCAGCAGAGCCAATTCTTATAATATTTTCAACTCCATAGAAATTATATAATTCATAGGAATAAATACCAATCGATGGCATACCCATACCAGAGCCCATAACAGAAATTCTCTTTCCATTATAATATCCTGTAAATCCTAAAATATTTCTAGTAGAGGTAAAGCAGATTACATCTGTAAGATAAGTATCTGCAATAAATTTTGCACGAAGTGGATCACCAGGCATTAAAACTGTCTTAGCGATTAATGATGCATCACTACATGCAATATGAGGTGTAGGAATTGCCATTACTTCTCCTCCTTAGCATATTCTTCCATAATCTTCATACCAGCACTACAGCCAATTCTTGTAGCACCAGCAGCAATCATTGCTTCAAATTGAGCCTTATCACGGATTCCACCAGAAGCCTTAACCTCTGCATTTTCTCCAACAGCCTTCTTCATTAAAGCAACGTCACTTGCAGTAGCTCCACCTGTACCAAAGCCAGTAGATGTCTTAACGAAATCAGCACCAGCCTCAACTGCAAGCTCGCATACCTTTACCTTTTCTTCATCAGTTAAATAGCAGGTTTCAATAATTACCTTTACTAAAACACCATTTGCAGCCTTAACTACAGCTACAATATCCTTAAGTACAGTATCCCAATCGTGAGCCTTAGCTGCACCAACATTAATTACCATATCTACCTCATCTGCGCCTTCAGCAATAGCCTGAGTAACCTCAAATGCCTTAACACTAGATGCATTTGCACCTAAAGGGAAGCCAATAACTGTACATACAGCAACATCACTTCCAAGTAATAATTCATGTGCTAGCTGTACATTGACAGGGTTAACACAAACAGATGCGAAATGACAAGCATTTGCCTCTGCACATAGCTGCTCAATATCCTTAGGTGTAGCAGTAGCCTTTAATAAAGTATGATCAATATATTTCTCTACATTCATGAGAGAACCCTCCTAAACATCTAAAATTTTATCTAAGGATAGGATTTCAACATCCACATTTAATGGAGCGAATCTTTCCTTAAGTAAAATCTTTTTTAATTTCTTTGTATTTTTTGCATCACAGATTTTAATTACACCATATCCATCAATTGGTCGGAATAGCTTTTCTGCCTTAGATAAGACCTCAGCCATATTGATATGCTTTGAAATCTTACCATCATCGTAAATCAAAATGTCTACGGCAGGTGGCAGTAAGAATGCACTATCCCCATCCCATTGAATAGCGACAAAGGCACTTCTTGATTTGGCTGTATGCAAGAAAATGTAATCGGAAACCTGTATTTTTTCTTCCGAATATGTAATTTCAAGTCTTTTTCTCTTTTGTAAGTAGCCATATACAGCAGAGATAGACTGTGAATCAAGTCTGTTGAAGCCTGCAACCTGTTCTGGAAACTTTGCTGCGAATGCCTTCTTCCATGCATCAAAGGTACGAATAATTTCTGCACGGCGGAATAGCCTTACTTCACCTTCAAATGGTTCACAATATACATAAAAGCGGAATTTTCTTACAATTTCTTCGATGATATCTAATATCATTTCAACCGCATAATTCGATAATAGGATATCAAAGGAAATGAAGAAATTAACATCGAAAAATTTCGGTGGTAATAGCTCAAGATGAGGGACAACGGACTTCGATGCCATAATAAAGTTCGCCTCAAAATTCAAAACATTATGATGGTAGGTATATACCTTATCCCCATAGATTTGTCTTGAATCTGGTGGAGTAATATTCGGGTTTGAAGTTAAAAGTGTTATCAACTCCGGTTTATCATATGTTCTACTTTTTTCCTGTAGGAAAAATAAACGGAATTCCATTCAATCACCACCTTAATTTTCAAAAAGTAATACATTATATGTATTATATCATTCTTTCAAACTATTGTCAAAGCACGACTACTTCTTATTTACAATAGAATCGCAGCGTGGACATAGCTCATCAACGCTTACAAATGGTACAATCATTCTACATCTAGCACAGGTACATCCCTCTGCAGGTGTAACCTCTACCTTGAATTCATTACCATCAACGAATTCAATCTGAGAAACGATTAATAATGTAGCTGCATTATCCTTTACTACCTCAAATACCTTCTTTGCATCAGCATCTAATGTAACGGTAAGCTTTGCATTAAAGCTCTTACCAATAACCTTAGCACTTCTTGCATCCTCTAAAGCCTTAAGTACAACATCACGATACTTCATGAATTCATCATATTTTTCTTCAATGTCATCTTTAATATCTACTACCTCTGGCATATCGGTTAAATATACATCCTCTGCCTTCTTATAAGGTAGACAATCATATGCCTCACTCATCGTATGAGGAAGGATTGGAGATAATAATTTAATTAAAGAATCTACAATCTTATAGAATACAGTTTGTACAGATAATCTTCTATTGGATTTTGGATCCTCAATATATAGAATATCCTTTGTAAAATCTAAATAGAATGCAGATAATGTTGAGGATACATAATTAAGTACTGTCTTATAAACATCACCAAAGCGGAAGGTATCATAGCCATCCTTTACCTCCTTGATGAATTTATTAAGCTTAATTAGCATATATTTATCTACAGACTCAAGCTTTTCATAAGGTAGGGAATCACTAGGATTAAAATCAGAAACATTCGATAATAAGAACTTTAATGTATTACGAATCTTTCTATAGGATTCAGATACCTGCTTTAAAATGTCTTGAGATAATGGCATATCGGATTGATAGTCTACACTCGCAACCCATAATCTTAGAATATCTGCGCCATTTGTATTGCATACCTTAATAGGGTCAACGGTATTACCTAGGGATTTTGACATTTTTCTTCCCTGGCCATCAAGAGTAAAGCCGTGGGATAGTACTGCCTTATAAGGTGCAGTACCGGTAGTTGCTACTGCAGTAATAATAGATGAATTGAACCATCCTCTATACTGATCACTACCCTCAAGGTATAAATCGCATGGATAAGGTAAGCCTCTTCTTGCTAGGGTTGAATAGGAAGAACCTGAATCAAACCAAACATCCATAATATCCTTTTCCTTCTCGAACTTACCATTTGGAGAATGTGGATTTGTATAACCCTCTGGTAATAAATCCTTAGCTTCTCTTTCAAACCATACGTTTGATCCATACTTCTCAAATAAATCCGCAACGTGAGCTAAAACATCCTGATCTAGGATTTCTGTTCCATCCTCTGCATAGAATACAGGAATAGGTACACCCCAAGCACGCTGACGTGAAATACACCAATCATGACGATCACGAATCATATTGGAAATACGAACCTCACCCCATACTGGAGTCCATTCTACATCATGGATTGCCTTAAGAATATCCTCCTTAATAGGGTCGATGGATGCAAACCACTGTGGTGTTGCTCTAAAGATTACTGGCTTCTTTGTTCTCCAGTCATGAGGATAGCTATGGGTAATTGGATCTAATAATAATAAGGATCCACATGCCTTTAAATCTTCAATAATTGCATCCTCAGAATCATCATAGAACATACCTGCATACTTGCCTGCATTTTCCATCTGATAACCATGGTTATCAACACAAACTAGAATATCAAGTCCATATTCCTTACCAGCAATGTAATCCTCTTCACCATAGCCTGGTGCGATATGAACGAAGCCTGTACCATCGGTTGTAGTAACATAATCTGCATTGATAACAGGTTGAATTCTATCATAAATAGGTAAGCTATACTTTAAATCTAGTAAATTTTTACCATATTCATAACCTAAAACATTTACATCCTCTAAATTAAGCTTAGCCTTTAGGGATTCAAGTAAATCGGCTGCACAAACCATTCTTCCCTTATTTGAATCAAATACAACATATTGAATATCTGGTCCTGCACAAACGGCTAAGTCACCAGGAATTGTCCATGGTGTAATTGTCCAAACTAAGAAGGCTGCATCCTTAAACATTCCCTCACCATTTACAATAGGGAACTTAAAATAAATAGACTTAGATGTAATATCATGATATTCAATCTCAGCCTCAGCTAAGGCAGACTCACTGGATGGAGACCAATATACTGGCTTTAAGCCCTTATAAATTAATCCCTTTGCTGCCATTTTAGCAAATACTCTTATCTGATCTGCCTCAAAATCATGAGTTAGAGTAATATATGGATTTGCATAATCTGCAAGTACACCTAATCTTTTAAAGCCAACCATCTGGCGGTTTACCTGCTTATAAGCATATTCCATACATAAATTACGGAATTCAGCAATAGGCTTATCTCTTCTTGATACACCACTCTTTTGAAGTGCATTCTCAATTGGAAGACCATGCGTATCCCAACCTGGATAATATACACTCTTATAGCCATTCATATTCTTATAACGAACGATAAAGTCCTTTAAAATCTTATTTAATGCATGACCTAAATGGATATCACCATTGGCGTATGGAGGTCCATCATGTAATGTATATTCTCTTTTTCCTTCATTCTTTTTGATAACCTTATTATATAAGTCCATCTTCTCCCATTTTTCTTGGATTAATGGTTCCTTATTATTTAGATTACCACGCATTTCAAAATTCGTTTGCCCCATAAATAGGGTGTCTTTGTAATCCTTCATATTCTTCCTCCTCATAAAAAAAATCCTTAAAGCATAAGCTCTAAGGACGATTTAGTCGCGGTACCACCTTAGTTCCATATATAGATATATATGGCACTTCATTACTTTAACGCAGCAGGCGGGTATAGCTTATCCCTATACCGGCTCGCCCAATGATCCAAAGATACTAGAATTTACTACTTTTCACCCTCTGTAGCTCTCTTATCAAAGTCTAATTGTACCTTTCGTTTGGGGTCCTAACCTTTAATACAAATGAATTATACTATTTTTTCTATCTAAAGTAAATAATAAAAAATTTTTTTGTTATAAGAAAAGGACTTAGCTTTAAAGCTAAATCCTATTTTACTATTCAAGCTCAAAGGCACCAGTATACAATTGATAATATACGCCCTTTTGTTTAATTAAATCCTCATGTGTACCACGCTCAATAATATGGCCATGATCCAATACCATAATAGCATTTGAATTTTGAACAGTAGATAATCTATGCGCTATAACGAATACAGTTCTACCATTCATTAGGCTATCCATACCTCTTGAAACTAAAAGCTCAGTTCTTGTATCAATAGAGGATGTAGCCTCATCTAAAATCATTACAGGTGCATCCGCTAGGGCCGCTCTCGCAATAGAAATTAATTGGCGCTGACCCTGTGATAGCTGAGAACCATTACTTGTAAGCATTGTATTAAAG
>JAFPIE010000011.1 GCA_017388605.1 Acholeplasmatales bacterium
AACTACCTCCTCGCAAGGTACAACATAACATCTTTTTCAATTTCTTTAAATTATAAGGTAGCTACCTACCAAACTACCTCAGTTTGGAAAGATCTGAGTATTATTGAGAAACAGTGAATAAAGAATAGAAATATCCTTTATTTTTAATTAATGAATCAAATGTACCAGCTTCTACAATACTTCCATTTTTAAATGTTAATATTTCATCATATTGCTTTAAAAGAGCTTCTTCTAAGGAATGCGTTACAACTATGCTTGTAACTCCATCCAAATTCAAAATAGAATTAGAAACCTGATATGCGGTTTCTTTATCTAATGCAGCTGTTGCCTCATCCACTAATAGTACCTGACTTTTTCTTAGCAAGCTTCTCGCAATAGAGACTCTTTGTTTTTCTCCACCAGATAATCCACTACCATTTTCACCACAAATATAATCTAATCCTTTTTCTTCAACTAATGCTTTTAATCCAGACATTTCTATTGCGTTTGAAATAGCTTCATCACTAAAGCTTTGAAACATTGTAATATTATCCTTAATTGTTGTATTAAAAATAAATACATTTTGTTGAATAATACTTTCAATCGCATATAGATTATCACTATTAATGTCTTTTATTTCTGTATTATCATAATGGATACTTCCACTATAGGAATTATAAGATGCCATTAAAAGATTTAATAAGGTGGATTTACCACTGCCAGATGTGCCTACAATAGCGTATTTTTTACCTAATTCAAAATTACAATTAACGCTATGTAAAATCTCTTTACCTTCTTCATATCCAAAGGATAAGTTTTGAATATATATTCCTTTATTTAAAGAAACATTCGATTCTTTTTCTTCTCTTACATTTTGTTCAAGCTCTGTTGCAATTTTAACTAAAAGCTTCTTTGCAGCCTTCCTCTCTGCGAAGGATTGAGGAAGTACTTGAATTGGAGATAAAACATAATTAAGTAATTGCACAAACACAATAGTTACACCTGCAGTTACTCCCATATTGTTTAATACAAAATATGCAGCAATAATAAATATACCGATTTGGACTACAACTGCCGATAAGGAAGATACTAATTCCATTAATATTTTCATTCTTAGCTTTTTATTTTGACAGTTCGCAAGACGTCTTACATTCTCTTTAAAATTCTTTAGCATTTGTGCTTCTACCTTGAACGATTTAATTACTGAAAATCCACTTAAGGTATCCTTTAGGGTGGCTGTATATACCTCATTTTGATCGGATACTAGCTTTTCTGCCTTTGCCATTTTACCACCAAAAATCATAGAGGCAATAACTGGTACTACTGCAAGTCCAATAGCAATTAATGTTAAAAGTGGACTATAGTATAGCATTAAAGCTAATGCTCCCAAAAAAGTAATTACATTCAAAATAATTGTAAAAGTATCATCTAAATACCCTGTTTGAATCGTTTGTATATCATTTGTTAAAGCAGAAATATATTTAGAGGACTCTTCTCCTGTGAATGCAGAAATATTTTTCTTTGTGATGCTTTCAAATACATATTCCTTATACTGACTGATTCCTTTTGTTATAAACAATGGTTTAAATTTATATGCAATTAAATATACTATTAGAAATGCTAATAAAGCTCCACTAGAAATAATAACTATTTGTAGTAATGTAAATGTGTTATTAGACCCTGCAACTAAATCTGTAACCTGTTGCAAAATCCATGATATTCCAATCATTATTGCTGCAACAGCAATTACTTCTATTAAAGCAAATGTGAAATTAAGTTTATTCTTTTTATAAAACTGCTTAATATATGGTTTTATAATCTTATTATCATTACTCATAAAGCTATACCTCTATTAATTCCCAATTTTTAACCACTTCTTTATACTTTTCAATAACCTTTAAGCATGATAAAACTGCTGTATTTCCTAAATTATCCTCACCAAGGGCTGTTTTGGTGCTTGAAAAGCAAAATATTAAATCTTTAATAATATTCGTTGGTGCATTATCAAATTCAATCGCTAATCTCTTGGCTTTTGCAAGAGTTTCTTTATAAGCATTTTCCTCAAGCTTATATTCAAATAAAGCATTCCATGTATAAAAGTATGGAATAAACTTATCAAAATAATTATAAGATTCCTTATCTTCTTTCATTTCAGTTATATAATGCAGCAATAAATTACATAAATTAATTCCTTTTTTATATTGCTTATTCTTATCAAAATACATCAAATATGAAATAGCAGTTAATAAGGTTGCACTTATGGATTCATTAAAAGCGCTAATCAAATAAGGCTCTAATTCACTATTCTCATATTCAAGCTTAGTAACATAGGAATATGCAATCATAGGAGAAAAGGAATCATTAATATTGCATTTTTTTAGCATTTCAATTCCTTTTCTAGCATTTCCTGTAGAAATGTAGCATATTGCAATTCTACTTCTTATTGTAGTTTCATTAATTGCTGGATCATCATTTTGATTTAACAATACAATTGCATGTTCATATAAATCTATACACTTTTGAATAAGCTCATCTCTTCCAAACTTTACGGCAGCAAGGTAATATAATTCTGCAGAATTATAAACGACATAAAAATTATTCGGATATCGAACAAGCATACTATTACAGATTTGAACTGCCTCTTGATAATTCATTTGCTTTAAGCATTCATTAATTCTATTTTCTGCTTCTTTTATAGAATCATTCTTCATTTCGTATCCAATTAATGTATCAATAGAAACCTGAAATATTGTTGCCATAGAAATAATTAAATCTAAATCTGGAGTTGCCACTCCTCTTTCCCATTTACTGACCGCAGCAAATGTAACTCCTAAGGAATCTGCAAGCATCTCCTGTGTCATTCTTTTTTGTTTTCTAAATTTAGTTATATTTTCACCTAGTGTCATGTTATCACCCCTAATTTCACCTTTATTATATTTCATATTTTCTATGAATAAAAGGCATTATTGGTATAGATGTTTTAATGTTTATTGAACCATTGGTTTAGTCGTGATATAGAATAAAAAGAAAAAGTACTACACCAAAATGTAGTACTTCTATGTATTTATAGCTTAAATTCTTCCTTATGATTTAAGAAAACCTCAACAAGAAGAGGATCAAAATGAGTTCCAGATTCTTCTTTTATAATCTTTATAGCTTCATCAAAGGATAAAGCCTCCTTATAGCATCTTTTTGAAGTTAGGGCATCAAATACATCAGCGATTGCCATAATTCTTGCAGAAAGCGGAATTTCTCTTCCCCTTAAACCTCTTGGGTAGCCCTTGCCATCATATCTTTCATGGTGGTAGGTTGCAATATCAGAGGCAAAGGCGATATATTCATCGTCTGTAACGCCCATCAATAAATCACGTACAACCTTACCTCCGCCTGCGGCATGCTTCTTCATTAAATCAAATTCCTCCTCTGTAAGCCTTCCAGGCTTCTTTAGGATGATATCTGAAACTAATATCTTACCAATATCATGAAGTGGAGATAATACATATAATAAAGAAATGTAATGGTCATCTATCGTATCCGAATAGACTCCATCTAATCTTGCGTGGTGAGCAAGTAGCTTAACGTATTTTTTAGTTCTCGTAATATGCTCACCAGTTTCTAAGTCTCTATTTTCAATTAGATTCGCAAGTCCTGAAATAATATGCTCCTGCATACTAGATATCTTCTTTTGGTTTTCTCTAAATTCATATTGAATATCCTGCTGAACCAAATCATTATAATAGATATAACAAATGCTTGAGCTAATAGCTATTGCTAAATAGGTTACATTTAAATTATAGAATGTCATTGGAATAATACCTGCAACTAATATTACAAGTACCATAATAATAGTTAATACGTCTCTATTCTTAAAATTATTTCCTACAACAATCATACCTATAATTAAATATAATAAGCTTATAAAATAGAATATTCCATAAATGATAAAGAAAGCGCCTCTAAAATAACCATCATCATTGAAATAGAATATCCAGCCAAATGGTGCAGCTAATACCTCCATAAAGAAGCTTATTGCCAAATAAATTATGGCAATTTTCTTTTGGTATTTTAATCCTAGTGCGCCTAGGAACATCACACCTAAAACTGGGGCTAAGGAAAACTGTATAATGGTTACAATCGTCATTAATATTTTAAAACTTGGATTATAATATCCACAGTGTACACCAAATTCTGCAATTTGACATACAAGTATAGATATAAAAGTTAATATGAACCAAATCTTTTGCCTTTTCGTGAATCCTTTATAATGTAGTACATGAACAATCATGGTAATCATCAAGAGTACCGTGATTATCGTTATGCAAGCATAAAAATTCATTTTAACCCTCCTATTTTATATTTGTTTGAATACTCCTCATCGTTATTATACCATTTTTTATACAAAAAGGAAAAGAATGTATGAAAAAGACTATTGCTTTTTTGAAAACAATAGTCTTTTTGATTATTATTTATGTGCATTTAATAAATCAACATCGATAACTCCATCAATTAAGCCTAATTTATTAATGAAATCCTCTGTACTGAAGAATTCACTGTCCGATGTTGCTCTAAAGGTTAATTCTAAAATACCCTCATCGTCTATTTCAGAATGCACCTCCTTTACAATGCAGTTCGATTCCTTTGCTACCTCAAGAATTCTTGCAATTGTAGGCTTTCCAATCTCAGAATGTATCACAAGAACTGGGGCATTTTTTTTAAGCTTTTTTTCAAAACCCTTAAATACAATAAGTGAAACTAAGATAATAATCGTTCCACCGATAGCCAAAATGAAATTCATAGAGCCACACGCAAGCCCAATGGCCATAACAATCCAAATGGTTGCGGCAGTGGTTAATCCTCTAATTCCATCCTTTTTATGAATGATTACACCAGTACCTAAGAAACCGACACCTGTAACAACCTGGGCAGCCATTCTCGCATAATCTCTATTTACATAATCTCCGCTTGCTGTTTTTACAGGGAATCCATAAATTGATACAATCATTAAAATACAAGAGCCTATGCCGACTAAAAGGTGCGTTCTTAATCCAGCTGTTCTTCCTCTTCTTTCTCTTTCAAGTCCAACCGCTCCACAAAGAATAACAGCTAAGACTAATGCAATAATGCATAATATGAAATTACCTATTGGCCATTCACCTATATACCAATTACCTAATTTTTCTGCAATAACCTGGTCTAATGTTGTCATAATAAAAACTCCTCACTGCTCAATAATACAAAAATTATGAGCTTCGAATCCGTTATAGTATTATAATTATACCACAAGTTTACTCATAGACCACTCAAAAATTGTCATAATATTAAAAACAATAACCCAGGTATCGTATTAAATTTATTTTTTTAGATCTTTATCTTTTATTTTGTGATAAAATACATTTCTAGATTGTAATATAGAAGAAGGTGATTGAATTGAAATATGCATTTTTAATACTATTATTAATTGTTATATCTATAGGTATTCCTATAATCATTCTTTTCCAAATAGAAAGAGTAAGAAGGAATAAATTTAAAATATGGATAAAAATAATAATAACCTTCTTTTCATCTGTTCTTCTTATGATAACCTTCATATGCACATATCTTGGAGTCTTCTATAGGGCAGATTCTATAGCCTATGATGCTTTAAAAAGCGATGAAATCGTTCAAGTTTATGATGAAAAGGATTATTATCTATTTGATAATAAAGAAAAAAATTCTAAGGCAATAATCTTCTATCCTGGAGGAAAGGTTGAGGAAGCAGCCTATGCACCATTAATGCATAGTATTGCTAAAGAAGGAATTGATGTATATATAATAAAAATGCCATTTCATTTTGCATTATTCGGCATAAATAAGGCAAATAAGGTATTCGATAATACAAATTATGATGAAATCTATTTAATGGGGCATTCCTTAGGTGGAACATCGATTTCAAATTATTTATCGAATTCCTCCTATTCCTTTAATGGAATTATCTATTTGGCATCCTATCCAACAAAAAAGATTCCAGGTTCTATGTCCTCCCTATCGATTTATGGAACCAATGATTCTGTATTAAATAAGAAGGAATATTTGAAAAGTAAAGAATTATTACCAAAAAATCATTACGAATATGTAATCGAAGGTGGAAATCATGCTAATTTTGGAAATTATGGGGATCAAAAGAAGGATGGCTCTTCAACCATCACAAGAGAATACCAGCAGGAATTAACCAAAAATGAAATTATAAAATATATTATGGGCACTATGTAAATAGTGCTTTTTTAAATGCGAAAAAACATTATCATCTTATACATATATAAATCCCCGAATCGATGCATCTTCTACTATTACACATTTAAAATAACCATATTGGTTTTTTACAAAAGTATATATTTTTTTATTAACTATTTAAAAACTAACAATAATTTTGTTATAATACTTAATGAATTGGAGATGAGTATGATGAAAAAGAAATTATGTGTATTGCTAGGTATTGGGTTATTTGCCCTTGCAGGATGTGGAGGCAATACTACTACCGAAAATACGATTGAAACAGAAACTAAGGAAGTACAAGAGGCAACCACAAAGGAAGCTTTAGAATCTACTACTACCACTAAGGTAGTGGAAACCAAAACCGTATACGGTGAAAAGGGTTCAATCGGAAATCCCTATAGCGTTAGTGAAGCCTTAGAAATTATTGGCACCAATACAAGCTTTTCAAATGAAAAAATATATGTTACAGGTATTGTATCAGAAAAGCCTTATTATGATGAAAAGCATAAATCCTATAGTGCATATTTAATAGATTCAAATTCTTACGGAAATATTCAAATCTATTCAGGTACTATTGATAAAAATGCAGGAAAAAGAGAAATCAAGGAAGGAGATACGGTTATAGCCTATGGCTATTACACCTACTATCAAAAAAAGAATCAGCCAGAATTATCCGGTGATTCTAGTCATGATTATCCTACCTACGTAAAAATTGAAAGAACGAATACTGTAGTTTCCCCAACCTATGAAACTAAGGAGGATAATGGAAGAGAAACCATTTCTACCACAATTGAATTTACAGAAGCCAATATGGCTTTAGAATATAATAATGATACAACGACCTGGACTAAGGATAATATTACCATTCAATTTGATGAGGGTACACAGTATTCCTGGACAATGAATGTTCCTTATAGATTCTATGTAGGATCCTATATGCATATTTCCTCAACTACTCAAATTAAATATATTTTATTTGAAACAAATTCAAATTATCCATTCTATATAGAAATGCCTGTAACCAATGGTTTAATGGATGTTTCAAGCAATACTTCAACTTATATTTTTGCAAAAACAGGCACAAAAAAGATTAAAATTCATAACTCC
>JAFPIE010000135.1 GCA_017388605.1 Acholeplasmatales bacterium
AATGATAGGTAATGATTACAATAATGATATATTACCTGCAAAGGAATTAGGGCTAAAAACCATTTATATAGAATCGAATCAGTCTTATTTTATAGACACAAAGGATAAAATAGTGAACTTTTCATACAAAAAGGTATTGAATCGTATTCATGAGTTATTGTAAAATAAACTTCTCTTAAAGAAGGTGATTTGATGAAGGAAAATGTATTTCGTAAAATAGTATTCTTATTTATTCCTATATTTTTAGAATTACTATTAGTAAATTTATTATCTAGTGTAGATACATTAATGCTTACTAGATACAATGAGCTATGTGTAGATGCTGTAGGTGCATCGAATTCCACCCAAGCCTCTCTTACAACCCTACTCATTATTTCATCCAATGGTGTGTCTATTGTTGTAGGACAGTTTTTAGGTGCAGGAAAGAATAAGGATTCAAAGCTAATTCTTGCCCAAGGAGTATTCTTTAATTTTTGCTTAGGGCTTTTACTTATGATCATTTTCTTTTTTGGAAATGGAGCCTTACTTAAAATGGCAAATACAAAGGAGGAATTCTTTGAATATGCCAAAACCTATATGAGAATTTATTCTGTTGCCTTACCATTTCAAGCGATAACTCAGGTTATTAATGCAAACTTTAGAGCTTATGGTAAGCCATTTTATATGACGATTGTATCGATTCTATCGAATTTAATTAATGTACTATTCAACTGGCTATTGATCTTTGGTGTAGGTATCTTCCCAGAGCTTGGTATTGCAGGTGCGGCTATCGCAACCGCTTTAAGCATGATGTTTAAAACATTATGTGGTATCCTATTAAATCATTTCATTTTAAAATGTCCTTTAATACCAAGAAAAATAGATCTTCGTATTTTAGGTGCCATCATTAAAATTGGTGGACCATCCGCACTAGAAACCGTTACCTATTCCCTATGTGCATTCTCTCTTACGGCAGCCCTTCATACCCTACCTGTAGAAGAGGTAACCTCTAGGGTTTATATCAATTTAGTGTTAGGTTATATTTATATGTTCTCAAGCGCTCTTGCCGCCTCAAATTCTATAATGGTTGCAAGATATGTTGGATCTCACCACTATCAAGAAGCGAAAACCTTAACCCTAAAGGTTACTTTAGTTGGCTTATCGATTATAATATTTTTAGTATCTATGATTAATATCTTTGAAGAGCCATTATTTACTCTAATTGCGAATGGAGATGCCTATAATCCAATCATTAAGAGTGTTTTACCTATGGTATTTATACTTGAGATAGGTAGATGTGTAAATTTAATTGTCATCGGTGCCCAAAAGAGTAGTGGTGATGTATTATTCCCATTAATTTTAGCTATTGTTTCTATGGTCATTGTCATGGCTGGTGGTGCTTGGATATTTGCGGTAGTATTTAAGCTTAATTTATCTGGCATTATTTTAGCTCAGGGCTTAGATGAGCTTGTAAGGGGTATTATTTCATTAATTCGTTGGTTTAGTGGTAAATGGATGAATAAATCCTTAATTAAAGAAGAAAAGAAATCCCTTGAGGAAGAAAAAAATAGTGAAGAAGGAGTTTTAGAAATATATGGAAAAAGAAAAAAGCTGTGGTGCAGTTTTATACAAGATAGTAGATGGTATAAGATATTATTTAATCGAAAAGATGCAGTTAGGCCATTACTCTTTAGTTAAAGGTCATGTAGAGGGTAATGAAACAGAAGTAGAAACTGCCTTAAGAGAAATAAAAGAAGAAACTCATTTAGATGCGATAATCGATACAGGATTTCGCCATATGATTACCTATTCTCCTAAGCCTAATGTCATTAAGGATGTCATCTTCTTTGTTGGAAGAATAACAACAGAGGATGTAATTGCTCAGGAAGAAGAGGTTAAAGAAATCTACTTTTTAAAATTTAATGAAGCATTAGATATCCTAACCTATCCATCGGATAAGGAAATTCTAAAGCTTGCAGAAAACTATCTAAAAAAATAAAGGAATGCAGCGCATTCCTTATTTTTGTTTATTAGAAAATTGTATTCTCGCATTTATTTAGCTTTCTGCTCTTTTTTCTAAAATCAAGCTCAAATAATCATTTTTTAGGCCCTATTTCTCACAAAATTTATCAAACAAAAAATGGCTTACCTAAGGGATTTTTTGCCATTTTTGTGGTATAATATTAGTGTAGAAACGGAGGTGAAAAAATGAGATTTAAAACGCTAAAATATCACTATAAAGCGAACACTAATGAAATAGCTATGCTAAAGCTTTTGTGTAGAATATCCAAAAATCTATATAATGCTTCATTATACTATCTTAGACAGTATTATTTTGAACATAATACTATTCCATCATATTTTGATACGAATAATGCTTTAAAAAATAATGAGAACTTTCATATTATAAATACATATCAATCGATTTGTACGATTCGATGTGCACATAATAATATGATGAAATTTATTAAGATGCATGGTTCATTACCTAAATATCTTCCCAAAAATGGATTCTATCCATTATATACAGATCAAATAAGGCCTATTGTTTATAATGGTCATAACTATATAAAGCTACCTTTATCCAATGATATGAGAACGAATAAAGTATTTGTTAATACTTATCAAGATAAGCTAATAAATAATAGTATTGAAGAATATTCTAAGAAAAAATCGATTAACATATTCTTTAAGATTCCTAAATTAATAGAGAATAAGGAAATACATCAAGTAAGAATAGTGCCCGATAAAAGAGGAGAATACTATACAATAGAATTCTCATATAAAGATGATGAGTATGAAGTAAATCCTGTGGATGATAAGATAATGGGAATTGACTTAGGAGTTACGAATCTAGCATCCTGTGTGATGTATAATAATGAATCCTTTATTATAGATGGTAAGGTATTATTATCTAAGATACAATTAACATCTAAAAGATTAGCTAAATTACAATCAGGTCTACCCAATGGCATCTATACTTCTAAAGGAATAGAATCATTAAGAAGAAAAAATAATAATTATATTAATGATTATTTAAATAAAGCAGTAAAGGAATTATTAAATAAAGCGAAAGAAAATAATATAAGTCAAATTATCGTAGGTTGGAATAAAGGAATAAAGACTGGTGGAATCAAGAATGAAAGCCTAAAAGGAAAGAAAAGGGCTAAGACCAATCAGAAATTTATTTTATTCCCCATATCTAAATTTAAAAATAAACTTATTTTAAAAGGAATAGAATATGGAATAAATATAATAGAGATTAATGAATCCTATACATCTGTATCATCCTTTTATGATAATGATGAAATAAAAAAGGATAAACCTAGGAGTGGAAAAAGAATTAAAAGAGGATTATATAAAAGAAAAGACGGCACAATAATCAACGCTGATATAAATGCCGCCTTAAACATAATTAAAAAGTATAAACGTAACTCAAATGATACTGTAATAAAGTGTTTGATGAGTAGAGGTCTA
>JAFPIE010000136.1 GCA_017388605.1 Acholeplasmatales bacterium
ATCTGTTATAGAAAGTATTCCAGTTCCTCCATTTGTTTCAAAGGATACGGTATATTTATCCAAGGATACCGCATTCCATTTTGCATATAAGGTAATATCCGATAGGATTGGTGTATTAAAATCAAAGGCAAGCGTTAATGCCTCATCCTTATACCAGCCTACAAATATATATCCATCCTTTTTTGGATTCGTTGGTGTTGCTACTAAACCACCATATTCAATATTAACCTGATCGAATACCTCAGTACCTCCATTAGAATTAAAGGAAACACTGAATTTTTCATCAGATAATAAAACCCACTTCGCATATAAGGTTAAGTTTTCATTAATCGGTGAATCAAAATCAAAGGAAATACTTAAAGTACTATCCTTATACCATCCTTGGAATGCATAGCCATCCCTTGTTGGATTTTCTGGCTTAGTAATTTTTGTACCAGCTTCAATATCCGATATTTTATTTACCGTACTTCCACCATTCGAATTAAAGGTTACACTATAATTTTGAGTCCATTTTGCATATAAGGTTAAATCCTCTTGAATCGCTTCATTAAAATCAAATACAGTACTTAAGGTACTATCCTTATACCATCCACCAAAGGTATAGCCCGTCTTTGTTGGATCCTTTGGCTTTGCTATTTTTTCACCACTAGCAATACCAGAAATTTTATTTACAGCACTTCCTCCATTCGAATTAAAGGTTATGCTAAACTTAATTTCTTCAATTTCTGTACTTGTAGTTACATCCCCACCTTGATCATTATTACAGCTAGATAAAAATGCAGCTGAAACTACAGGTATTAATGCCAAAGCGAATAGTTTTTTCTTTTTCATATACATTTCCTCCCTATCTTTTCTTTTTTAAATGATTTGTATTATTTTACCACATTCAAAAATGTAATGAAAGCGATTTTACAAATTAAATGCTTTTATATAACTTTGGTATTAAAGAAAAAAACTACGAATTTTTCATTATTCGTAGCTTTTCATAATAGATACAGAAATATGGTCTTTATCTGGATACATTGTACCAGAATTAATATTGAGCATATTTAATTGCTCTTCTATATATTCCTTATGTACAATGAAGATTCTTTCTTTGGAAACTGTATTTAAATGCTGGTATTCACCGGTCACATAATTACATAATCCAAATAGAATAAAGGATCCACTTTGTGCAATTATTCTTTCATTGATCATACCAACCTTTACATGCCTTGGTCTAAGTAATACATCTGGAGTAAAGAAGGTATCATCAAAATATGGAAGCTCATTTTGTACCTCGGCAACAAATCTTTTATAAGCAATAGAATTCTTATAAATCGATGGATCATTCTTTTCCTTAGATTCTAAAATCTTTTCATATAGCTCCTGCTTATAATTGGTTTCAAGTACAGCTAAGCTAGATAATAGAGTTGTCGCATTAGAATCGGAATATTTAACATTTCTTATTGCCTCATTCATAACGACAACCTCACCAACACCTAGTCCCTTATTCTTATAATTTTGTGGCTTATCACAAGCCATAAATAAGGCAACAAGTGGATTCGATGTAGTATCTAATAGCCTTGTTGGCATTTTATAATGCTGCATAGTCGTTAATATTTCAATATATTTCTTATTCGATAATTCATTATAGAATTGTGTTTTAAAATCCATATACATATAGGATTCATTATCGTAGTATTTCTTTTTTCTATAAAGAGATGGAACAAGGGTATATTTATAGGAATAATGTCCTCTATAGAATGCTTCACATAAAGGATATTTTCTTTTTAATTCCTCTATTGCCTTTATATAATCTCCAACATTACCAATGACATAATTTCCATTAGGTAAATGAGTGACACTTGCAAGAAGTGCCTTAAAGCTAACATTACTTATATCCTCTACCTTATTTGAAAAATCATCAAAGGATAAATATTCTATACCATCTATTTTTTCATCATGCTGATTTACAAATAGATACATAAATTTATCTTCATCTTTTAGGGAATAAATCTTATAATTCGCCTCTTCATTTATTATCATATATAAATCATTATCCGAAACCTTAAAATGATTTATACCTAAAAATGGTAAATCTACAGTACTCCATTTTGTGATAAAGAAGGAACCAAAATCACTATCATAGACAAATACGCCCTCTAAGATTTGATTATCAAAGTGAAGTTTGAACATAGTATCACCTCTTTATTATTTTACCATAATCTACCTATAAGTTGAAATATGAACTTTTCCAAAGCCCTCTAATATTGTAATATTCCCACACTCATATGTTTTATAGACTATAGAATACTCCTCTAATCTTTTTATGATATAGGGAATGGGTAAATTATAGCTATTCACTTTCGCAACAGATACAATAGAAACCTTTGGTGTTACATAATCTAAGAATTCCTTTGTTGATGAAGTATTAGATCCATGATGTGCAACCTTTAATATATCACTATCCAGTAAGCTACCATATTTCATAGCTAAATCATGCTCTTCTTCCTCTGTCATATCTCCTGTAAATAAATATTTTGTTTCATTTATTTTGAATTTTAAAACAATAGAATTGGAATTTGGATCTTCATATGGATTTATAGGTCCAAGTATTTCCATTGGAATATCCCCAAATTTGATTCTATCCCCACTTTTTACATAGGTAATATTTAAACTTGTCATTATCTCTTTAAATTTCATATCGGAATATGGTGCATAAATCTTTTTTACATTCATATTCTTTATAATCTTTTCATAATCTCCTATATGATCCGAATCCGAATGGGAAAACAATAAGATATCTATAGTATTTATTCCTAAGGATTTTATATAATCATAGGAATTATATGCATCAATTAACATATTCCCACGGTTATTGGGAAGCCTTATTAAGCAGGCATCCCCTTGCCCACAATCGATATAGGTAATCTCATAAAATGGATTTAAAATATTAATATTTATAGCACATAAAAGATAGGATAAAAAAATAATAAGTGGTGGTATTATTTTCTTCTTCATTCCAATAGAAAAGATGAAAAAGATAAAGAATATATAATAAAATAGAGATTTCCATATGTCAAAGGATGGAACAGGTATAAATAGATTATATACTACTATTCCTTCAAGATAGGAATTCGTAAATATAAATATATATTTAAGTCCATAATCTAAGATAGGAAATAGAGTAACTAAATAGGATATAGGTATTAAAATAAAGGATAGAATTAAGCTAAATATAGGGCTTAATAAAAAGGATAATAAAGATATTCTATTCGTCATATTGATTGTAATTGGGAATGTAGAAAAATAGATTAATATATAGGTTTTATATGCACCTATTAATCCACCCTCTCTTCTATGGAATATTAAAACAAAGGAAACCAAATAGGATAATATAAATCCGCTAGAATAGATTTGATATGGATTTAATAGAAGCATTCCTATACAGGATATAGATAAGATATCTAATCTTGTATAGGAGGCTTCTCCTTTTTTATTGATAGCACCTAATAAAACAAATAAAATTGCTCTTAGTGCACTTGGTGGTGCACCAATAATAATTCCATAGGTAATAAGGAATACTATAGGAATGGTCTTTTTATAATATTTAAATACCTTAAGTAAAATAAAGGATATTATTTTAAATAAAAGGATAATATGTAATCCACTAATCGCTAATATATGAGATATACCTAAAATACTATAGGAATCCTTTACCTCCTCCTCTAAAGTATTCATACCAAATACCATAGCTAGGCTATAGCTTAGAGATTCCTTGCTTAAATATTTCTTTAAATAGCTTATGTAATAATATTTAATGGAATGAATAGAAAAATAGGAATTGATTTTCTTTATTGTTTTCCCCTTTGCTTGATAGGATATTCCTTTTCCATATAAATATTCCTTAGAATCAAAATCAGAGTCATAGCTTTTTTCATTCATCTCCTTTAGTTCAATTTTTAAATGAATATAATCCCCAGGCTTATTTTCATGCATCCATTCCGATACCTCTATTTTATTTCCCTTATATAGAATGATATAGGAATTCTCATTTTTTATATCCAAGACATAGCCATCTATTTCCTTTGGTATTGGGATTTGTCGTAATAAGGAAATGATTCCAATTTCTAATGAAAAAATGAGTAAAAAAATCGAAATAGGAATTAATAAACGACTTTTTTTGTACAAAAGTATTAAAAATAGTCCTAAAACAATAAAAAATGGCCAATATTTTAAAGATAATAAGAAAAGTAATAGTGGAATAAGAATCAAATGAAAATCGTTACAAAACGGCTTTTTCCTTAATTGCTTCCATAATTTCATTAGATACACCTATAATCTTTTTAAGCTCATCCCAGGTTTCTATTTTCTTATTCCTCCTATATTCTATAATTTTATTCGCTCTAGCCTCCCCAATACCATATAGGCTCATAAGCTCATATTTTTCTGCAGTAGATATTTTTATCTTACCATCATCAATTTCCTCTTCTATAAAGCAGGAGGTATCGGAGGATTCGATCTGAATTATAGTATCACTATAATATCTTTTCCTTAAATCATCCTCAAGTATGCTGTATTCATTTAAATATTTTTCTATCTTTGTAAGGATATAGCCATAGGAGGCACCTATGGGCACTTCTAAAGCTACCTCCTCCTTGACCTCGCCCTCTATTTTAATTTGAATTGTGTTCTTTACGGGATTAGGTGTACCTACATCTTCCACATTATTACTGAATTTAGAAATTAGGGTAGGTAAAAAGGATAGTAATAGAGTAATAGCTAAAATAATGATGATTATGATGATTTCTTTTTTCTTATACATATTCTTATCTCCTCATAATAATAAATAGTCAAAATATTTAAAAAAATTGCAGGAAAATAAAAAAATGCTACAAAAAGTAGCATTTAATAGGTATATTTCGCTATTTCCTCATGATCTATGGTAAATAGCCTTATTGTATGGCCCTCCCATAACCCATAGCCTCTTTTGGAATTATTTTTCGGTATGGTAATGGAGCCTGGGTTTATTTTATAGAATCCTCTTTCATCATGAATACATTCTGGAATATGGGTATGTCCAAATAAAACTAATGGAGATTTTCCATAATATAAATCTAGATGATGTCCATGCTCAATGTGAACCTCTATATCATTTAATATTCCATCAAAGGAATCTAATATTTTAAAATCTAAGACCATTTGGTCTACCTCTGCTTCGCAATTTCCTTTAATGCATAGGATTTTATCCTTGTAGGGATTTAATAATTTTATGACCTCCTTGGGGTTATAAAATGGTGGAAGATCATTTCTTGGACCATGGTATAGAACATCTCCAAGTAAAAGAATTTTATCACATTTTTCTTTTTCAAATTCCTCTAAAATAAATCTTGTAGAGTCACTTGCCCCATGAATATCCGATACAATTAGATATTTCATTCGCTTGTAACCTCAAGTAAAAGCTTAAGTGCAGTATAGATGTGATCAAATTGGTTATCTGATATAGATTCAAAGAATGGCCAGGTATAATCTGAAATATCTACTAAAATGTTATCGACCATTTCCTTAGTTTTATCTGTCAAATAAACCTGCATGCTTCTAGCATCATCCTTAGATACCTTTTTCATTAAATAGCCCTTTTGAATTAGACGATTAATTAATGGAGAAATTGTATTTGTGGATTTATGTAATCTTTTACAAATATCAGTAACTCTTCTTTCCTTTGGATGATGATATACATCTAATATAATGACAGCCTGTATGCTAGATAAGCCATAAGGCTCACATAAGGCATCACGGATGTTTGTAAAATAGCTAGATAGCTCCTTAATCATTTCTATTATATTTTTTCTATTCTCTACTGAATTTTCATACATAAAGATCACTCCAATCTCTCTTTGTATTATAAATTTAGCATTAAAGAATATTTTTTTCAAGATAATTATATCAATATCGACTTAATTTTTCATAAAAAAGAAAAGTGGTGAGTAATCACCACTTTAGATTTATATTATTCAGCCTTTTTTGAATAATCCTTAGCTGCAAGATATACATAGTTGCTGTAACGCTTGCAAGCATCAGCGAAGTTAAGGTCAAATAATTCCTGAGCCTTAGCTGGGTTAACCTTAGTTAACTGAGCATAACGACCTTCGTTCATTAAGAACTGCATGTAAAGCTCCTTATTAGGCTCCTTGCAGTTATCTAATTGCATTGGGTTCTTGCCTTCCTTAGCTAGATCAGGGTTGAAACGGAATGTTGGCCAATAACCACACTCTGTAGCCTTCTTAGCCTCCATCTGAGACATGAATAGACCCTTCTTAATGTTATGAGCGATACATGGAGCATAAGCAATCACGATAGATGGTCCATGGTAAGCTTCTGCTTCCTTTAATGCCTTAATTACCTGGTTCTGGTTAGCACCATGAGAAATTGTGGCAACATATACATGTCCATAAGACATAGCGATAGATGCTAAATCCTTCTTGAATGTTGGCTTACCAGCAGCAGCGAACTTAGCAATAGCACCTGTACGGCTAGACTTAGAAGCCTGTCCACCAGTGTTAGAGTAAACCTCTGTATCAACAACTAAGATATTAACATCTTC
>JAFPIE010000137.1 GCA_017388605.1 Acholeplasmatales bacterium
GGACTTGGTGGAGATAATAAGAATATCTTTGTCATTGCAACTTGTAATAATATGGAGGATTTATATCCACCTCTATTAAGAAGAGGAAGATTAGATTATTTAATTGGCATTGGAAATCCAAATGAGAAGGAGCGCGTTAGCCTACTTAAGTATTATTTTGCTAAATCGGGTATTAATGTAAACCAGGATTATGATTATTTAGCATTTATTACTAAGGGTGAAAATGCAGTTAATATTAAGGCTATCGCAAATGAGGTTCGCTTAAGATATGGAGATAATCCTACAGTTGAGGAAATCGAAGATATCATCGATAGAATTAATAAAAGAGAAATGGAATATTATGGCGATAGCGAAGAGCCAAGCGAATCCGACCGCTATTTAACTGCCGTACACGAGGTAGGGCACGCCGTAGTGGTAATGGAAAGAAGCAGATACTTTAGCTTCTATAAGGCATCTATCGAAACGAATTCTCTCATAGGCGGTAGAGTGAAGGTTCTACCTACAAAGGAAGACAAAGGAGATTTAAATCGAGCTTTAGCTGATTTAGATGTATCTATTGGTGGCTATTTGGCCGAAAAAATCTTATTTAAGAGATTAGATAGTGGTGCACAAAGTGATTTAGAAAAGGCCCGTCATACCTCTGCAGCCTTAGTGAATACCTTAGGATATAAGGGATTAAATCCACTTTTATGTCATTATGCACACGCTATTCCAACATCCCCATTTAAGAAGTATCATAATGAGAAATTAAGTGAAAGGATTTTGGATAAGGCAGTAAGAAGAGTTACTAAGATTATAAAGAGAAGAAAAAAGGAAATCCTAATTCTTGCGGATATGCTTGCAAAAAAGGGCGTACTTACAAAGAAGGATATGATTGCTGTAATGGGAGAGTGATATTATCGAATTGAATCGAAATATGAATTTAGAAGAATTTAACCCTGCCTTAGTCGAAGAGGAAAAGCTAATAGATTTAGAGGAGGCTAAGGTAGGGGCCTCTGATTCTATAAAAATGTATTTAATAGAAATAGGTAGAATCCCTTTATTAGATTATGAAACAGAAATCGAGCTTTCTAAGGCTATAGCTATAGGTAATAGTGCTAAGCAAGAAAAGGATGAAATTGATCAATCAAACAAGGATAATATTTCCTTAGAATATTATAAGGAATTAGAAGAAAAAATAAGTAAAAGGGATATAGCTATCGATAAGATGGTATCAAGTAATTTAAGATTAGTTGTATCTATTGCTAAGCATTATTATTTAGATAATTTAGATTTGATGGATTTAGTCCAGGAGGGCTCCATGGGCTTAATGCATGCAGCTATGAAATATGATTACACCAAGGGGTATCGCTTTTCTACTTACGCAACCTGGTGGATAAGGCAATCCATTTCAAGGGCGATATCCGATCAAGCAAGAACCATCAGGCTTCCTGTACATATAGGGGAGGAAATAAGAAGGCTTAGAAAAGCTAGAAACCTATATTTTAAGGAAAATGGTATAGAAGCAACTATAGAGGAATTAGCAAATCAAACAGGTTTTAGTGAGGATAAAATATTAAAATTGGATTCTTATAAAAATGATACAGTATCTATGGATACTTTAGTTGGTAATGAGGAGGATTCAACCTTAGGAGATTTTATACCGGATAACAATATAAAATCTCCACTAGAATATTCTATAGAAAAAGCACTTAAAAAGGATATTAATGATTGTCTAGATCAAATATTAACAGAAAGAGAAAAGCTTGTGATTATTCATAGATTTGGTCTTAATGGAAATACTCCTAAAACATTAGAAGAGATTGCCTCCTTAGGTAGTGTTAAGGTGACTAGAGAAAGAGTAAGGCAAATTGAGTCTAAGGCACTTGTAAAGCTAAAAAGGAATAAAGAGCTCTTAAAAATGCTTCATGCATATCATAGCTAAATTCAAAAATAGGAATTCACGTGAGGAATTCCTTTTTTTCTCTTTTTCTGTTGCCCATTATTTTATATAATAATCTTAAGGAGTGATACCTTATGAAAAGAAAACAAATTCTTATAATGAATTTAATCATACATTCCCTAGTTGTTATATTAGGTAGTATTGCGATTGCAATACAGTTTAAAACGACAAGTACAAATAATAGTGTATCCATGGGTGGATGGCATGTATTCCGTTTCTTTACGAATGATGGAAATATATTCTGTATGGTTGTATCCTTAATTACTATGTGTCATATTATCTATTCCTTAGTTAAGGGAGACGATGTATTACCAAAATGGATATATATTCTAAATCTAATGAGTGCGGTATCTGGCTTATTAATCTTCTTTACCGTATTATTCGTTTTATGGCCTACCTTAGGACCTAGATTATTCGTTGGATATTTAATGGTTGTATTACATGTTGTAAATCCTATTTTAGTCTCTGTATCCTTCCTATTTACTATGCATAAGGATACAAAGATAAAAGAAGGACTTTATGGAATGGTACCAATGCTTGTTTATGGCGTTCCGGTATTAAGTCTTATTATATCTAAGGTATGGACAGGAAATTTAATACCATATCCATTCCTTCATGTTTATGATAACCCATGGTGGGGAACTATGCTTATGATGATTGGAATGCTATCGTTTTGCTCTATATTAGGAATAATCCTAACTAGATTAACTAAAAGAACGCATTTACTAGAAGCAAGTAAAAAGAAGCTTCTTATTACTTTGATTTCTTTAGGTATATGTTTGCTTTCGGTTACAACTCTAGTCGTTGTTTTGAATATTATGTATTAGGGGTAGATTATGAACGATTTAAAGGAAAGAGAAAAGAAAATAACCCAAACGGGTATTATTGGTATTTTAGCAAATATAGGCCTTGCAACAGGCAAGGCTATTGTTGGCTTAATTGCAGGAGCTGTATCGGTAATATTAGATGCTATTAATAATTTAAGTGATGCAATCTCTAGTGTTATTACCATTATTGGAATTAAATTATCTAAGAAAAAGCCAACGGAAAAGCATCCCTATGGCTTTGGAAGAATTGAATACTTTTCTACTATAATTATTGCAGCCATCATTTTAGCAACAGGTGTAACCTCATGCTATGAGGCAATAGAAAAGATTATTCATCCCTCAGATATTGAATTCTCTTGGGTAACTGCAGTGGTTGTAGGCTCTGCAATAGTTGTAAAAATTGTCTTAGGACTATTTACAAGAGGAAGAGGTAAGAAATATAATTCTGAATCCTTAGTTGCATCTGGTACAGATGCTCTAATGGATTCTTTAATTTCTATCGCTACATTAATTTCTATTGGAGTATCCTTAATTTGGAAGGTGAATATTGATGGATGGATTGGTGCATTCATATCCTTATTCATCATTAAGGCTGGTATTGAAATGCTTCTTGAGGCAGTATCTAACGTCATGGGGGCAAGACCTGATGCAGCCATTACTAAAGCAATCAAAAGGGATGTAAATTCCATTAATGGTGTAAGAGGTGCCTACGATTTGGTATTACATAATTATGGCCCAGATCAGGCAATTGGCTCTATTCATGTAGAAATTGATTCATCGATGAGTGCAGAAGAAATTCATATTTTAACTATGCAAATACAAACCCTAATTATTGAAAAATATCATGTTGTATTGACCGTAGGTATATATGCTATCGATGTTAATGAAACAGATAAATATGAGCAAATTCAAGGTATTGTTAAATCCTTTGAAGGAGCATTAGGATGCCATGGATTTTTTATTGATAATGAAAAGAAATTTATTTCCTTTGATGTTTTAGTTGATTTTACTGTAACGGATAAAGGAAAATTTAAAGCAAATATAGAAAATAAAACAAAAGAAATATTTGAAGGCTATAATGTCAATGTTAATTTAGATTTGAATTATAGTGATTAAATAGAATACCATAGCTTTCTATGGTATTTTTTGAGAAGAAAAGGGAAGTGATTTTTGTGTTTCGACTATTACGATATATGAAGAAATATTGGTATCTTGCTATATTAGCACCATTATTTATGGTTATAGAGGTAGGAATGGATATGGTCTTAACCATGTACATGCAGCAAATGGTGGACAATGGTATATCTATTGGCTCTATGGAAAATGTAATTAAATATGGCTTAATCATGATTGGTGTATTAATTATTGGTGTAGCTGGTGGTATGCTTGCGAATGTATTCACGAATTTAAGCTGCTACAAATTTGGAAATGATTTAAGAAAGGCAGTATTTTCTAAGATTATGGATTTATCCTTAAATCAATCCGATAAATTTAAAACAGGCTCATTAGTTACAAGAGTTACAAATGATATTACCCAAATACAAAATATGATTGCTATGTGCTTAAGAGGATTAATAAGAGCAGGATCCTTCTTTGTTTTAGGTATTATATTTACTCTTTCAATCTCATTAAGATTTGGTATAGTACTTGCTATAGTATTACCTGTAGAAATTATATTAATGCTCATATTTATGCGCTTTGTATTCCCTGTATTTAAACAAATTCAGGAAAGATTAGATAAGGTAAATAGTGTCGTACTTGAAAATGTTACAGGCTCTAGAGTGGTTAAGGCATTTTCAAAAGAGGAATATGAATATAATCGTTTCTATAATGTAAATAATGATTATACAGATAAATTATTATTCGTATCTAAAATAACTGCATTTATATCCCCATTATTAAATCTAATCGTTTATGGTGGACAAATTATTATTTATTATTTAGGTGGTACAGCTATTATTGATGCCTTTAAGAAGAATATAGCACCTGAGCTCATGGTTGGTCAAATCACCCAAGCGGTAACCTATATTTCTATGATTTGTATGTCCTTAATCTTCTTAGGTATGACATTTACAGTTATCGCAAGAGCTTATGCATCTGCATCCCGTATTAATGAGGTATTAGATGCTAAGGTGGAAATTGTAGATGGAGAATTAACCTTAGCTGATGTTAAGAATAGCGATAGAGGAACTGTAGTATTTGATCATGTTTCCTTTGGATATCCTTTAGCGAAGACAAATGTATTAAATGATTTAAGCTTTAAAATCAACAAGGGTGAAACGATCGCTATTGTAGGATCTACAGGATGCGGTAAATCCTCCTTAGTGAATTTGATTGTAAGATTTTATGATACAACAGATGGCTCCATTATGGTTTCTGGCCATAATGTAAAGGAATATAAAAAGGAAGAATTACATAAAATGGTTGCTATATGCTTGCAAAAGGCAGAGCTATTTGCAGGAACAATAGAAGAAAATATTGCCTTTGGTAATATGAATGCAAATAGTGAAGAGGTAAAAAAGGCTGCAAGAATTGCCCAGGCAGAGGAATTCATTTTAACAAAGGACTTAGGATATGATGAGCCTGTTGCAGAAAAGGGTACATCCTTATCTGGTGGACAAAAGCAAAGATTATCTATTGCAAGAGCAATACTTAGAAATCCAGATATATTAATCTTTGATGATTCTACGAGTGCACTTGATTTAGTTACAGAAGCAAAGCTTTATCAAGAAATGAAAAATGAGCTTAAGGATGTAACAAAAATTGTTGTTGCCCAAAGAATTGCTACCGCAAGAAATGCAGATAAAATATTAGTTTTAGATAATGGCGAAATAGAATCCTTTGGTACTCATGAGGAGCTTATGGAAAAATCTATGGTCTATAAGGATATCTATTCTTCACAATTAAAGAGGGAGGATGAGTAAAATGGCTGAAATAAATAACTCCCGAGAAAACATTAAAAATTCAATGAAAAAGCCTGAGGTTGGAAGAGGCCCTGGCGCAAGATATGCAAGAATGAAGGAAAAGCCAAAGAATACTAAGGCAACGATAAAAAGATTAGTAAAGTATTTAATGAATTCTAAGGCTTTAGTTATCCTATTACTTATTGTTGTTATTGGCTATACCGCCGCAAACCTTTATTCGAGTATCTTGATTAAGGATGTTGCCAATTCCTTAGGTGAATATAATAGTGAAACAGGACTATGGAATATAGAGCCCAATATGGATTCCTTCTATTTATCCATTACCTTACTATTAATTACCTATGTCGTATATTGCGTATTATTATATTTTTCTTCCCTATTTGGTGCATTTATTGCAACAAAAACAGTAAGAAAAATGAGAAATGATTTATTTGGTAAAATTGTATATTTACCAATATCCTATCTAGATAGCCATTTCCATGGAGATTTATTATCTAGAATGACGAATGATATCGATAATGTATATAATGCGATATCATCCTCCATTACATCCTTAGTGAGTGGTATATTAACCATCTTAGGATGCTTAGGCATTATGCTATGGCATTCTCCATTATTAACACTTGTATCTATTGCTGTACTCATATTAACCTTATTATTTGCTAAATTCATGTCGAAATATGCAAGACCACTCTTTGTGAAGCAGCAATCCGTATTAGGCAAATTAAATACAGAAACCGAAGAAATGGTTACTGGCTTTAAAACCGTTAAAACCAATAACCATGAATCCTATGCTATAGAAGAATTTGGAAAGCTAAGTGATGAATTTACACATACTGCAATTAAAGCACAAATCTTAGGCTCCTCTATGGGACCAATTATGAATTTCATAGGAAATATTGGTTATTTCTTAATTTGTATCTTTGGTTCTATATTCTTACTTAAAGGAATTGGTGGAACTATTATGGGTGAGGCACTAACGATTGGTATTGTCATTATGTTCTTAACAACAAGTAAGCAATTCACAAGACCAATCAATGAAATTGCTATGCTATATTCCTCCATCATTACTGCAGTAGCAGGTGCGGAAAGAGTATTTAATGTAATGGATGAGGAAATTGAAACCTTCAAGGGTAATACCGAATTTAAGGTAGATGATGTATGTGGTGAAATTGATTTTAAGCATATTTATTTTGGCTATGAGCCAGAAGAAATCGTATTAAAGGATTTCAATATGCATGTTGAGGCGGGCCACAAGGTAGCCCTTGTAGGCGCAACAGGCTCAGGTAAAACGACGATTGTAAATCTATTACTTAGATATTATGACCCAAATAGTGGAGATATTATCATCGATGGAAAGAATTCCCTAGATATCTCTAAAAAGGATTTAAGAGAAGCAATCTCTATAGTACTCCAAGATCCTGTATTATTTAGTGATACTATCGAAAATAATATTAGGTATGCGAAAGAGGATGCAACAGATGAAGAAATTGATCAAGCACTCGCCTTCGCCAATTGTGATTCCTTCATCTTGAAGCTACCTGATGGA
>JAFPIE010000138.1 GCA_017388605.1 Acholeplasmatales bacterium
ATTACCACAGGCAAATACACCAGGAATGGAGGTTTCCATATTCTCATAAACAATAGGACCATTCGTTCTATTATCTAATAAAACACCTGCCTCCTTAGATAATTCATTTTCTGGAATTAAGCCAACGGATAACAATAAGGTATCACAATCAAATTCCATTTCGGTACCTAAAATTGGCTTTCTATTTTCATCTACCTTAGCGACAATAACCTTTTCAACTCTAGAATGTCCTATAACATCAACAACCGTATGGGATAAATATAGCGGGATATTAAAATCCTCTAAGCATTGTACTACATTTCTCGTTAAGCCATTCGAATAAGGCATAAGCTCAACAACAGCTAATACCTTTGCACCCTCTAGTGTCATTCTTCTTGCCATAATTAAGCCAATATCACCAGAGCCTAAAATAACGACCCTTTTACCAACTAAATAGCCATCCATGTTACAGTACTTTTGGGCAGCACCTGCCGTAAATACGCCACTTTCTCTATCGCCAGGGATAGAAATTGCGCCTCTCGTTCTTTCTCTACAGCCCATAGCTAAGATAATCGCCTTAGCGCTAATTACCTGATATCCCTCCTTAGAGTTAATATAGTGAATTTCCTTATCCTTAGTAATATGAAGCACCATGGAATCACTTTTAACCTCTACATTGGTTTCCTTTAGCATTTCAATAAACCTTTGCGCATATTCAGGACCAGATAGCTCCTCCTTAAAGCGATGAAGACCAAAGCCATTATGGATACATTGATTTAAAATACCACCTAGGTGCTGGTCACGCTCAATGATTAATATATTTCTCTCTCCAGCCTTATAGGCCTCATAGGCTGCAGATAATCCCGCAGGACCTGCCCCAATGATGACTAAATTATATTTCTTCATGAGCTTTGCCTCCCTTCGTATATTCTAAAACAATATTGGATCCATCCTTATCCTGTAATACATCCTTAGGTGTAATATGCAATTCTCTGACCATGATTTCAAGGATCTTTGGTCCACAGAAGCCACCTTGGCATCTACCCATACCTGCATTACATCTTCTTTTTACTGCATCGATAGAAAGACATGGGATTGGTCTATGTAGGCAATCAACAATTTCACCCTCAGATACGGTTTCACATCTACAGATAATTCTACCGTATAATTCATTTTCCTTAATTTTTTCTTCAATTTCTTTTATGCCCATATCCTTAAAGAATTTAGGTAGTGGAGTAATTTTAAAATCCTCTTTTTCAACAAATTTTACTCCCATACCCTCTAAGATTTCCTTAGCGTATGGACCAAAGGCAGGGGCGGCACTTAATCCTGGAGATTTAATACCTGCAAAATTAATAAATCCCTTTACCTTAGATTCTCCAATTAAGAAATCATCATAATCTAAAATCTTAGCTCTAAGACCTGAGAAATTTCTTATATTATTTCTATAATTAATTTTATTTGTTGTAAGATTAGCCATACTACGAATATAATCTAAGGATTTTTGTTCTACACCAAAATCCTCCTTATCCTCTATAGTTATAGCATTTGGTCCAACAATTAAATTGCCATGGCATGTCTTAGAAACTAATACACCCTTACCAAGCTTGCTAGGGGTTTGGAAGATGACATGATTTACATTCTTTCCTTCCTCTTTATCTAATAAATAATAATCGCCCTTAACTGGAACAATAGTAAATCCATCCTCTTTATTATCTAAAACCATCTTATAAATTTCATCTGCATATAAGCCTGCAGCATTAATAATCATTTTCGTTTTTAATATCGTTCCATTAGATTCAACCAAAAAGGAATCCTCTTCTTTTTTAATAGAAGTTACAGGGGATGACAAATAAAGCTTTACACCATTTCTTACTGCATTTTCAGCAAAGGCTAAGCACATCTCCCAAGGAGATACAACCGCTGCAGATTTTGCATATAAGGCAATAGAAATATCCTTATTTAAATTCGGTTCTATTTTAAATATCTCTTCTCCTCTTAAAATAGACATATCCTCTACTTTATTTTCTAAACCTCTATTATAAAGCTCTACTACCTTATCCTCATCCTCTTCTCTTCCAACGACTAAAGAGCCAATATTGGAATAATGAACATGGAATAATGGAGCAAGCTCCTTATACATTTTAGATCCTATAACATTAAGCTTTGCCATAAGTGTATTAGGCTTTGGATCATATCCTGCATGCACAATACCAGAGTTTGCCTTGGTAGTTACAACAGCTACATCATTTTCTTTTTCTACAAGTGCAACCTTAAGCTTGTATTTTGAAAGCTCATAGGCAATGCTTGAGCCCGTAATACCTCCACCGATAATCAATACATCATACATTTTTATACATCTCCTTTTGAAAACGCTATCACATTACTTTAATTATATCACTATTGATATATTTTTAAAACACCAAAGGTATTGAAACTTTTGAAATTTTTAGTATCATTCTTAAATATATTCTATCAATTTGATATTCATAAATATCACTATGATATACAATTTTCAAAAAAATAAAAAAATGCCTTAAATGGATCTTTAAGGCATTAGCATATTATTTTTTACCATGGAAATGTAAGTATCCAAAGCCAAATAAAAATGGGAATACAGAAAGAGGATTTCTATAAGGGATAGATACCATTCCAATAGGGAATAGGCTCGTACAGAATTTATCATTATAGAATAAGCCATTATAATAATATAACCCCTTTACCTCTCCTGTAATTAAAGGAACACTTATATATGTACCTAGAGGTACAAAATCACTTCCTCTTTTGGCATTCATATTTAGCTTGACACCGCATTCTGGGCAAAAATTACATCCATCCATTATTTGTTTACCACAGCAAGTACAATACATGATAGCACCCCCCTTTATACTATTTTAGCATATTCTTGTTCTTTAGAAAAGGAAAAAGGAATCCGAAGATTCCTTAATCATTTTATGCGCCGTAAGTATTTACAAAGCTTCTCCAATTAGAGAAATTTGTCTGTGCTGCTGTATAATATGTTCCCTTATAGCAAGTAGATGCGATTGGGTAATACATACATAAACCATTAGAATTTCCAGCACCCTTACCACAAGAGCTGTATTCTACTAAATTATTAAATGCAGTAAGTACAGCATTTGTATAAGTAGAGCCTGGGTTGAATGTTGAATTAGAAGCTAGCTTATTGATGAAGTCCTTAGCATCGAAAATACCAAAGTAAGTATAATCACTATCTGCATAGTGCTTTACAGACTTAACTAAAGTATTGAAGCTTGACTTGTTAGAAGATGTAACCTTGCTAGAAAGCTTAGTTGCTAAAGTCTCCCAAGCAGCCTTGTATGCAGCCATATTTGCTAAATTTAAGTAAGCTAATGTCTGATTATTTGAAGATGATGAAGTACCACCATTATCCTTAATGAAGCCATCAACAACAGCCTTTAGGATAACAGATGTAGACTTCTTTGCATATAAATCATCTACCCAAGTATCATAATCCCAGCCATAGCCAGATTCAGATTCCTCAGATGCAATCATATAATTGAAGTATGAAGAATTGAATTCAGCAATATCCTGTACGCTCATTAAGCATGCATCATAGCCGATGAATTCTAACTTCTTTGTCTGCTTTGTATTTGTAAATGCATTAGCAACTGCGCTCTTAACCTCAGAATTTAATAAAGAGTCATCACTAAAGTTTTCGTCATAGCAAACACCTCTCATAGCTCCACCATGGTTCCACATAATTACACCAGTCTTTTCAGCTGGATAATTTGTTAAGCCCCACTCTAGGAAGCTTTGGAATGTAGATGTTAAGCCCATATTTGCCTTTTGAAGATTTGCATCTAAAACAAGCTTTCTATTAGCTACATGATATCTTTGTAGGTAGCTTGCGTTAATGCTATAAGTGGAATTCCACTTCTTTGCTCCACCAGTCTGAATAAGGATATTTACATCACTTGGCTGATTATATACAGATAGGATTTCCTTAATATCGGATGTTGCAAGACCATAATTACTCTCTAAGTCAGCACCACACATATAAATCATAATTGTCCATGCATCCTTAGTAGTAGATGGAGTCTCAGGCTCAGTAGTTTCTGTCTTTGTAACTGTAATAGTTGCATAAGCCTTATAGCCACCATCAGCTGTAGTTACTGTAATTGTTGCGCTACCTTGTGCCTTTGCAGTTACAACTCCATTAGATACAGTTGCAACGCTTGTATTAGAGGAAGACCAGGATACATTCTTGTTAGAAGCATTAGATGGCTTAACTGTAGCAGTTAATGCTAAAGTATTACCTACCTTTAAGGAAGCACTTGTCTTATCTAATGTAACACCAGTAACAGATACAGTTGTAGGTGTCTCTGGTGTAGTTGTAGCCTCTTCTGCCTGATAAATAGAAATATAGCTCTTGGATGTGCTAGTTGCGAATGCTACGCTTCCAGAATAATACTTTAAGTATAAAGTCTTGCTATAAACCTTTGCAGAAACACTTCCATTTGTACTGAAGGTTAATGTGAAGGATGAATAACCATCATGTGCTGCATCAGCCTTTAATGTACCATTAGAAGTTGAATATAAATAACCATAATTGTCATCATAAAAGCCATATGTACCACTCTTAGTACCATTAGCTAATGTGAATAGACCTACGTAAGTAGAAGGTGTACAAATATCTCCTGATTTCGTTACAGCCTCAGCCATTCTATAACTTGAGCCCTGATTTGCAGAAACTGCATAATTTGCATTATTTGCTGCAAGAATTACCTTTCTACCAACGACTAGTTGTGATTTTGAAGTTACTAACTTATACTCTGTGTCATTAGCCTTCAAAGTTCTTTCTACTCTTACCTCTTGTGCATTTGCCTTAAAGGATACAGATCCAAGGAAAGTAAATGCTAATGCAAATACTGTAAGAGCGAAAATGATTTTTGAAACAATCTTTTTCATTTTTTTCTCCTCTCCAAAGTCCCGAGCTATATACCCCTTAAAAAATAAAAAAATGCTTAATCCTTTACGGCAAAAAACTAAACATTCCAATCATTGTATTTTTATTCAAAAATTACAAATCTTTCCCTAAGTGATACTATAACTCGTGTCCCTTACTACGTATTATACACATTAAATTCAAAATATCAACATTATTGTGAATAATATTCTAAAAATATTCGTATTTTATAATAATAATTAACAAAACAGCGTTTTTTGTGAATAAATAGAATTATATTCGAAAAAGTAACAAAAGATAACCTATTCTTTAAACAAAATGCAACGAATTGTCTATTCTATGAATAATTTTCTATAAAAAGAAAAATAGAAGGAAATCCCTTCTATTCTTCATCTATAATATTCTCTTCTTGATTGAAATCCTCTATATCCTTTGGATTCTTCTTTTCCTTATGAACCTTAATGGCTATACGGATAATAGAATAAATGGATATAACAATCGTCAATGCATTAAATATTGTATTTGGAATAAGTGGTAATAGGATACCATAAATACACTGACAAATACCATTAAAGATTAATGCAGATTTTAATAATACCTCAGTGAAATTCTTAGATAAGCCCCTTTTGGCAAATACAAATGTAGAGCATACAGAATATAGGAACATACCACCAACAGGTAAATACTGAAACCAGCCCTTATCCTCTGCCCATATTTGTATAGATATTATACCAAACACTAAAGCGACAATAATACATACAACATTAATAAACAATATGAATTTTTTTCTTGCCTCATCCACAAAAAGTAAAACGAAGTTTTTTACAAGCATGGTAAAATCTTGAATCATTCCACCATAGCCACCCTGCATGAGCTGAGCGGCACCATTTATGCCGTGACAAAAGCTTTGGGTTGCGATGATTTTCTTTTTGCTGTGAAATAATGATGATAGTGTAAATAATGCATTTCCAATAAAGGAAATCACAATTGCAATAATAGAAATTTGCTCTTTCGTCATAATCTATTCCTCATTCTTCGGCTTATTATACACTATATTTCAATTTAAGCAAGCATTATTCATTAATTCTTAATAAAACAAGAGGCTCTTCTTGCATGTCAAGATATTTATCGATTGGTAAAACCTCTCCTGTAAGTAAATTCTTAAATCTACCCTCAATTTCGGTATTTACCATTCCTGATGCATGATTTAAATTTACAATAGCTGTAATTTCCTCATCCTTATTCTTGAAGGATAATAAAACTATAGAATCCGTGATAATATGGTAATTCCATACACCATCGGCAAATACTCTACGCTTTTTAATTTCATTTAATTTCTTAATTAAATCAACGATACCACTCTTATTATAATCCTTCCATTTAATCTCATCCATTTCGAATAGATTTGGTAAATGTCTAGAAGCTGTTTCAATACCATTAAACAAGAAGGCCATACCTCTTGTAAAATAGGATAATACTAATAGATTCTTTAGTCTTAAATCATCCTTTAAATAGGAATTTGCTGTACCAAAGTCATGATTTTCTAAGAATCTTACCTTAACAAAGTTCTTTGGATATAGGGCCTCTTGATCCTCAACTCTAGATAAATATTCTTGGATTCTTGCCTCACCCTTCATGTATTTTTGTAAATGTTCATTTACATCATATTCATATTCTGCATCAAATAAGGTATATATTTCAGGGTCAGAGATTGCATCATAGCCCATATCACGGATATATTTACAGAAGGATAGATGAATGGTCTCTGCTAAGAAGAATAAATCCTCCTTCTCCTTTCTTAAAAGAGGGAAGGTATACGCAAAGAAGCTATATGGAATTAAGGATGCCACATCGAATCTAAATCCATCTGCACCTAATCTTACATACTGAAGTAGAGTATCTGATAAATATTTCTCTAGCTCTGGATATTCAAATTTAAAATCGGTAATATCACTCCAATCACCAACTCGATTAGCAAATTCACCATTTGGCTTATGATAGAACCATTCTGGGTGCTCTTCTGTTAAAATAGAATCTCTTGAGGTATGATTAAATACGATATCCATAATAACCTTTAAGCCTAAGGCATGTGCCTTATCGAACAATTCCTTTAAATCCTCCATTGTACCCATATTTGGGTCAATCGATCGATAATCCTTAATGGAATAAGGAGAGCCTATCTTACCCTTACGAAGTAAAACTCCAATAGGATGAATGGGCATTAATTGAATAATATCAACACCTAAATCCTTTATTCTTTCTAAATCCTTAGTAACTCCCTTTAAATCGTGAGTTTTTGAATATTGTCTTGGAAATACCTGATAAATAATTTGATTTCTTAATGCAATACTTGTATTCTTTGCCATAAAAGCCCCTCCTTGTAAAAATATCTATAACTTTATTATAATTTAGTTTTAGAGATGAAACAAGAAAAAAACATTGCACTTTGGCAATGTTTTACTTCTTGTTGTTAAATTCTTCCTTTAGCTTTAAATAAACATCATAGATATCATCAAACTGATGATATTTAAAAATCTTATGTACTAGATCAACCTTCCACTGCTTTATATTCGCTGTATGAGGGTATGGAAGCCAAAATAATCTTTTAGAGAAATGACGAATAATCGTATTCTTATGTAAGAATTTCTGATCATTATATTTTTGAGGTAGCATCTTCTTTTTCGTTGTAGAACGCAAAATTGCGGATTGATCTGCGAAGGGAAGCTTCTTTGTTTTAATTAATACTCGAGCCTTATCTAAAAGATGTGTTTCCTTCATTTTAGCTAAATTGAATAATAATACACCCGCATTAATATAATTTGGCTGAACCAAATATTTACCATAATGATCTCTTGCGGCAGCATATTCATAGCCATCAACATCAATATCCCATAATAATCTTATATCTCTATTAAACATTAAATCACAATCTAGATATAATAGCTTATCTGGCATATTTGGCACCATATCCGCAAATAATCTTAATAGTGTATATGGGCTACAATAGCATCCTTCATTAGGGGATCCTGCAAATTCCTCCTTATAATATGGGAATACATCAATGACCTCAACAACATTCTCCTTATTATAGCCCTTAGCTACCTTATCTAAGAATGCACCCATTTCGCTTGTAAGGGCTAAATATCTTGGATCTAAATAGGATACATCCATTGTATATATATAAATATGGAAAGGCTCCTCTGTTTTGGTTCTTTCAAAAATAGAAAGCATCGTCGTAAGCATGCCATCAAAGACCTTGTCATTACCACAGAATAATAAATTAATCATTGGATTCCTCCTTCTTAATATATTTAATAATCTCTACTGTATTTTCTTTGCTTCTTTCTACCATTTGGTTATAAACCATATCTCTTAATTTCTTTCTAGCCTCTGGCTTTGAAATACTTAAATCAGGGAAAAATGGTCCATCAATATAGGTATGAATCGTAGGCGTTTTCCCATGCTTACGCTTTAGGTAAACATTCGTAAAGGAAAATACAGGCTTATTATATTCGATAGGATATCTAAAGGACATATCCTTAAATGGTCTAATTTTAGTATAATATGGCCAAATATGTGCCTCAGGATATATCGCAATAACCTTGCGTTCCTTAACTCTAGTTTCGATACAGGCAATGAAATTCTTCATTGCATCTCGATCTGCAGGAAGTGGAATTGCGCCTAAGGATTCCACAACATTTCCCATACCCTTAATCGATACATTTTCAGGGTTCACAATAACATGGGCATCCGTCCAGCCTGAAATCTTAGGTGGAATGAAGGCATCACATAGATTATGGGTATGATTTCCATAGATAAAATAAGCATCCTTTTTATAAGGCTTAATTACCTTTTTATTTATAAATTTATGATGATATTTAAATTTTAAATAACAAAATGCAATAGGGTGAGCTACAATCCTAAGCCAAAAGAAATGCGTAAATTTCTTCCATAGGCTTTTATATACATATACATAGCTTCCATCTATAACTCTTGGGGTAATTTTTGCATCAGAAAATTCATCGTTTAATTCATCTGTATAATAAATTATCTTATCCATTTTATACCCCTCCTTTAATCCTTCAAATTGCTCTTTAGTTTATTATAATTCTATATTTTTGTCAAGTATAAGAAAAATGAGTAAGAGGCATCCTCTTACTCATTACCATCCCAACAATAGGTACAAAGCTTATCCTCATCAATTTCACAAGCCTTCTTTAAATCGTCTAGACGATTAAACTGTAGGGATGTAAAATGAAGCTCTTTTCTAATTTCTTCAACCATTGTTTTATATTTATCAGAATCTGGATCTACATACATCTTTAAGGTTTCAGGATTTGTATTACCCTCAAGCTTTAAAATAGTTTTTCTTGTAATAAGCTCCATTTCTGATTTTGTTCTTGAGAAATTTAAATATTTACAGCCGTAAACAAGTGGTGGACATGCACTACGAATATGCACCTCTTTTGCTCCACTTCTATATAAGAATTCTGTTGTTTCTCTCATTTGAGTACCACGAACAATAGAATCATCAATAAGCATTAATCTCTTACCTTCAATTAAATCATGAACAGGAATTAGCTTCATCTTTGCAATTAAATTTCTCTTCTCCTGCATGGTTGGCATAAAGGATCTTGGCCATGTTGGTGTATATTTAATGAATGGTCTAGCAAATGGAATACCACTTTCATTGGCATAACCAATGGCATGAGCCATACCAGAATCTGGTACACCTGCAACACAATCAGGTCTAACCGTATCTCTTCTTGCCATATACTTTCCGCAATTGCATCTCATCTTTTCAACACTTAAGCCCTCATAGCTTGAGGATGGGTAACCATAATATACCCATAGGAAGGTACAAATTCTCATTTTATCTCCAGGCTGAACTAATTGTGTTACGCCATCAGGAGATACGATACATACCTCACCAGGTCCAAGCTCTTTATATGGCTTGTAGCCTAAATTTAGGTAAGCAAAGGATTCAAAGGTAACACAATAATTGCCATCCTCCTTGTATCCAATGGATGCAGGAGTTCTACCATATTTATCTCTTGCAACATAAATACCCTTTTCATTTAACAACAGTAATGTAATAGAACCATCAATTAGCTCTTGTACATACTTAATACCATCAATTAAGTTTTCCTTTTGGTTAATAATTGATGCAACAAGCTCGGTTGGGTTAATATCCCCACCACTCATCTCTAGGAAATGAGAATATCCG
>JAFPIE010000139.1 GCA_017388605.1 Acholeplasmatales bacterium
AGAGTTCAAGAGTATTTATCTAAGAACTCTAGACTTATCTCCTTATCCGTAGACGACTACCAGGCTAGAGCTAAGGTCTTAGCGAAAATGGAGGAGCTGTCTTACGCATCCTTAGATAGAATTGCTAAAGAAACTGGCTATTCTATTAATGTGGTTCGTAAGTGCTTAACTTCGCTTCAGACCTCTTCCTTAGATTCACCTGTTGGTGGGGAGGACGATGATATATCCTTAGGCGATATCATTCCTGATGAGTGCGTAGAGCAAGACTCCTATTTCAAGGGCTATATTCCATACTTAGATTCTGCTTTATCCCATCTTTCTAATAGAGATGAGGACATCATACGTAAATCCTTTGGTATTGGAGAGGCAAAATATTCTCTAGAGGATATTGCGAAAGCATATTCTGTAACACACCAAATGATTTCCAAATACAAGGCTAAAGCTTTAATCAAGCTTAAGCAAGAACTACTAAAAGCGACTTTTCACGAGTCGCTTTAGTTTTTTTTCTATAACTCATATTGAAACAAAACCACTTAAAATGTAAAATAGTTATTAGTGGGAGGTTTCTATATGGGAACAAACGATTATTACAAAGAAAATGCGAAAAGCTTCATATTAGATACTATGAATGCAGATATGAGTGAGCAATATCAAAACTTTTTAAAATTTATGCCAAAAAAAGGAAAAATCTTAGATCTAGGCTGTGGATCAGGAAGGGATTCTTTATATTTCCAGAATTTGGGATATGATTGTATAGCAGTAGATCCTATCGATGAATTTTTAGAGCATGCAAAATCGATTGGGGTTAAGAAGGTCTTAAAGGGAACTGCTGAGGAATTAGATTATAATAAGGAATTTGATGGTATATGGGCTAGTGCTTCCTTGCTTCATGTAAAATCTAAGGATTTAAATGATGTTCTTAAAAAATGTGCTAAGGCATTAAAGAAAAATGGAGTATTCTATTGCTCCTTCAAATATGGTACATTTGAAGGTGAAAGAACAGAAAGATATTATGTAGATCAAACAGAATCCTCTATTTTATCCTATATCAAGGATACAGGATTAGAATTCGCTTTAGTTAATATGAGTGATGATGTAAGAGAGAATAGAACGGATCGTTGGTTAAATGCAATCTTGGTAAAAACAAAATAGAGGAATTTATGACAGAAATAGAAAAGATGGAAAAGGGCTTAATCTATGACCCGAATATAGATGAAATAGCTAAAGTACAAAGACCACTCTTAGATGGCTTAAAGAAATTCAATAGCTTAAATACATCAGATATTAAAGGAAAAGAAAAATATATGAAGGAGGTCTTTGCCTCCTGTGGAGAGAATTGCTATATCGAATTACCATTTTATGCTAATTTTGGTGGAGCTCATGTTCACTTTGGTAATAATGTATATGCTAATTTTAATTTAACCCTAGTAGATGATGGACATATCTATATTGGAGATAATGTATTAATTGGACCTAATGTTACTATTGCAACGGCAAATCATCCTATATTACCAGAATTAAGATTAAAGGGATTACAGTATAATAAGGATGTTCATATTGAAGAAAATGTATGGATTGGTGCGAATGTTACTGTAGTACCTGGTGTTACGATTGGTAAGAATTCCGTAATTGGTGCAGGCTCTGTTGTAGTAAAGGATATAGAGGCAAATAGTGTTGCGGTTGGTAATCCTTGTAAGGTAATAAGAAAAATATCAGACCATGACAGGGAATACTTCTATAAGAATGAAAAAATCGATTGGAATTTGATGTAAAAATGGCTTCGGCCATTTTTATTTTTGCATACAAATATTCAAAAAACGCATCAAAATATATTGAATGAATTTTTGAAAGAAAGTATAATTTATATATTAAAAAGCATTTCAAATAGGAGTTGAAAAAATGAATAAAAAATGGAGAAATCTTATTGGAATTCCTTTGATGACCCTTGCCCTTGCATCGGTTTTAGGAGTTTCTAGTGTTGCTGCAGATTATTATGCATCTATTACGAATACAACTAGTGGTGCAACTCTTGCATCAAGCTTACATACTCTAAGCGAGAATAAGCATACACATCAAATAGATTATGATGGTCTATGGGATGCATATTACACTACAGATGTCTTACCAGGGACTGGTATAATATGGGATACATATTCCGAAAAAAAACTTTATACTGTCGGGGATGATCAAGATAAAGGAAGCCATTTGGCAGAAGGCGATACATATAATAGAGAACATACAGTTCCACAATCTTGGTTTGGCAAAGGCTCCCCAATGGTTGCTGATACGCACCATGTTTTAGCTACTGATTCTTATGTGAATGGAATGAGAGATAATTACCCATATGGTGAGGTTGGCACTTCAACATACATTGCAGGTAATGGTGGAATGCTAGGCACAAGTAAATTATCTGGCTATAGTGGTACTGTATTTGAACCTATCGATGAATATAAAGGAGATATTGCAAGAGGCTATTTCTATATGGCTATACGATATAGCGATAAGCTATCTAGCTGGACCGCGGGTGATGCACAAGAGATATTCACCGGAAGCTATCCATATTTAACAAGTTATGCATTAGATTTATTTACAAAATGGAGTCATTTAGATCCGGTATCTGATAAGGAAATTATACGTAATGACGCTATAGAAGATGTTCAAGGAAATAGAAATCCATTTATTGATCATCCTGAATGGATTGATACTATTTGGACAAATAGTTATACGGATTCAGCAACAAATACTAAATATTCCGCTTCTAATGTTGTAAGTGCAATTAATACATTAACTCAATCTTCTTCTGATGAGGATGTTTATAGGGCTTATGCAAAATATTGTAGATTAAATACAAGCGATAAAGCTTTAGTTACAAATGTATCAACATTATTTAGTTTAGTTGAATCTAAGGCTAATTCATTTATAGATTTAGATACATATTGGCCTGAAATTATAGCAAGAAATACTTCAAATTCAGTGGATCAAACAATAGAAATGTCAACATTTACTGAAACTAGTGCAGATATGAATGATTATATTTCCTATACAACTGCCAAGGGTGGAGGGACTTCCGATCCTAGCATAAATTCAAATGTAATTCGTTTATATCAAATCGCATCTGGCAAAACTAGCGGTGGAGAAATTACGATTTCTTCTGTAGATGATATTGTAATTACTAGTGTAACAATTGGTTCATCTATGGCAACTACAATTGCCTATACACTAGATGATTCTACAATAAAGTCACAAAATCAATCGTTGGCTGCAAATGATACATTTAAGGTGGATAATCTAGATGTGACTTCTATTACATTCTATTGTATGGGTACATCAGCATCATCTAGATTATATGTAAATTATTTAAAGGTTGAATATGAGCCCTTAAATAGTGAAGAAGAAGTTAATCAAGATGCAATTGATAATGTAATTAATCTAATCAATGCTTTACCAGAGGTAGTAACTCTTTCTATAGAAGAAGATATATTAGATATTGAAGCTTCCTATGCTGCATTAACGGCTTTAGAAAAAACAAAGGTAACCAATTATTCTATTCTTCAAGCAAAAAGAGCTGAATTAAATACTTTGCTTCAAAAGATTAATACATTTACAGCAACATCTACCAAAGCCTCTATGAAATTTAATTATGATGTCACAGTAACTGGTTCTGATGATAATGTTACATATATTTTGGTTTATAATGCAAATGAGCTAAAGGTAGGAGATGTTATTGTAATTGCGGCTAGTGATGCAAATTATGCATTAAGTACAACGCAAAATGATAGTAA
>JAFPIE010000140.1 GCA_017388605.1 Acholeplasmatales bacterium
CACTGTAATCGAATAATATTTTAAATATGTATTAATTTTTAGACAAAATTTAATATTTTATCTATTAGCTTCTGTTAAATGTAAATTACGATTATTCCAAGGCTCAATAGGCTCATTATATAAGGATCTAGATAGAATTGCATAATTACCAGATAGGCTTACTCTATCCTTAGGGCATTGGTAAGGTTCTGCAGTATAGCCATTAACCTTAAGGAAGGTTTTTGCTCCCTCGAAGCCTTTTTCGGTATTGAATAGAACTCTCATTCTTCTATAGCCTAAATCTCTTGCAGTTTCATCTAATAATCTTAGTGCCTCACTTCCAAGACCTAATCTTCTATATTTAGGTAAAATACCAAACCAACCTAAGAAGCCATCCTCTATATCGATTCCATAATGCCTTAAACCAGATACGCCAATGCATTCATCCCCATTGTATACTAAGAAGTAATTTGCATCGGATAAGCCATTTACCATATCGGTATATTCCTTACTTGCATCCTCATAGGGGAAAATCTCATTTTGTATTTGAATTGCAAACGCTAAATTATCTTGATTCAACTTAATATGCTTAATCATAATTACACCGCCTTGAAAACGTTTGTCTTTATTTTACTAAAATTTCCGAAAAATTTAAAGGGTTTAGAGATATTTATTTAACATTTTTCTTTCGAAAATGTTTAAGCATTAATATAGATTGTGCTTTTTAATAAATTCTATGACACCATTATTATTAAAATCATAGTCGGTTACATATTTTGTATAGCTCTTAAGCTCACCTACAGCGTTGATCATCGCAACACCATAATGCGCTTCTTCTATCATAGAAATATCATTTAATTGATCTCCAAAGGACATTGTTTTATCCTCATCAATTTTATAATATTCCTTTAAATACCTTAATGCTTGGCCTTTTGAGGCATGGCTAGAATGTATTTCAATAGAATATAGATTCATATCTACTTCTTCATTATAATATAATCCCCAATTTCTATAGAAGATTTCATCCTTGTATTCTTCTAAGATGGATTTGATTTCCTCTATTTTATCTTCATATACCCAAAGATTGGAAATTAATGGTGGATATTTCATATCCAAAGCTTTCGATTCTTCAATATGTAAGGATCCATCCTCATTATGAATAACCCAATCAGGCACAAAGGATAAATTCTTACTATAGGCATAGCCATGCCCTGTAATCGTATACATATGAGATAGAAAGTCATAAACCTTATCTAAGAATTCCTTAAATACATCTAGTGGGATTTCAAAGAGTTTTGTTTTACCATCTAAATTGTATATCGCACATCCATTATCCGTTACCATAGGTATATTTAAATCTAATCGGTCATAGAATTTCTTTGTACCTAGATAGGATCTACCAGTACAAAAGGAAAATATATTTCCTCTTTTTACAAATTCATGTAAAAATTCCTTTGTTTCCTCTGTAATCTTCTTATCCCCTGTAAGTAGGGTATCATCTAAATCCGATAATGCTAAATATTTACTCAAAATATCCCCTCCTATAAATATTTTTTATAATAAATATATTTTCTATAAACTTTGTTTATTATTTCTTAATTTCTGTTAAGAAATCAGAATGGCTATTTAATGGTATAGCCATGTAAGTAAAGCCATCACACCAATTTTTATAATTTGCTTCTAAAACTAAATTACAATCCTTAGGATCTATTTCCTCTCCTTGATACCATAATAGCTTCATATGCTCCTTATCTTCCTTTAATCCATCCTTTTGTCTTACTGCAAGGATAGCCTTATATCCTTTATCCTTATTGATATTGAATTGTTCCTTAAGGATATAATAATCCTTTTTTACATTCGTTAAGAAATGATACATTGTAATTATATTAGCTATAGATACATCCCTAGGGGATAGATTTTCAAGTAGTCTTGCGAAAGGATTCTTTAAAAAATAATCTCTTATATCTCTACTTAGCTCCTCTTGATTTTTTGGTGTAACCATATTTAATACACCATCCTTATCTCTTAGAAGCTTAATTTCTTGTTCTTCCTTATAATAAATTGTATATGGATCCTTTAATATAAAATTTAACATAAAACACCTCAAAAACAATTATAATAAATTTTATATAAAATTTAAAGTATAAAGAAAAAGACATGGCCCCCACCATGTCTTTTCCTTTATATATAGCATAACTCTCGCCTGAAGAAAAAGGAAATTTCTAGTTTTTCAACATCTATATTGTAAACCCTTTTTAATAATATTGCAAGAATTTGTTTCTATTTTTCTATCAAAATGATAGTATTACCATCAATATGATAGAGAAATCGGACATTTATTATGTTATTATCCGATTTATTATATAAGGAATTTCTTATTCTTCTTTCTTTATCTTTTTTGCATATTTATATTTTTTAATAGAATATTTTAGCTTTACTACTCCATAATAAAACCAGTGATGAATATATAAGAATGGTAATAATATATAGCCCATTTTATGTCTTAATATAGAATATCTATTCTTCATATAAGCTATATTAGGGAATACTTTTTTGAATAACCATTTTATCGTTGAGTCATGCTCAAGTTCCCTTTCCATCATTTGATGCATTGAGCCATAGGTTTTATCATGCAATAGCTTATTAGTGAATTCTTTATATTCTTCTTTTTCTGTGAATAAATCTTTTATATATTCTTCTAAATAGATACAATCGTCATAAAAGCTAGTCATTTTATATATCTTATGAATGTATTCATAATCTAATTTATTATTTTTTAAGAATAAATATAAATCAATAAAATTCCTAAAGCCAATACCATATTCTTCATAATGCTTTAAAAGATGACAAAAATAATATAAATATTCATCTTCTTTTCTTTTAAAGATATATTCATTTGAATTCTCTATTTTCATCATTAGAGAAAATGGATTCTTAAAAAATGATCCTCCATATTCCTTTTGTGAAATCAATTTATAATGAAGCTCTATATTAAATGGATTTTTAATATAGCCTTGATCATGATTTGTAAATTCACCTTTAGAATAGCCTAAATCTATTAAGATTTTACCTGCCTTAGAGAAATCCTTTTTATCTACTAATACATCAATATCACACATATATCTTAAAAAGGATTTAGGATAATATTTTCTTAAATGAAATCCCTTTAATATGGAATATTTAATTCCATTATCGTTCATTAATTTAATGAATTTATTATATTCCATATCGAGCATGGAATCATATAAAATATATGCATTAAATTTTGACTGTATTTGTTCTTTTATATCTATAGATGTATTTTCATCCATAGAAAGATATAAAAAGGGTAATAGATGAGATTCATTTGCAATCCTTAAGGATTCTTCATCAATTACATATTTCTTATTCTCATTTTCTATTAC
>JAFPIE010000141.1 GCA_017388605.1 Acholeplasmatales bacterium
ATTTCTACATAGTTTTTAAAATCAAATTCTTCATGCTTATCACAAAAAGAAACAACATCTTCAATAAACTTATAAACTATTTCATTATACTGTAAATATGGAAAATCAATAGAACTATCCGATTTTTGATTATCACTATTTTTCCAATCACCACAATTATTCAAATCAATTAATGAAATATATTTTGTTAATTGTTCATATTTCTTCATTAAATCTCTACCTCATTTTCTCCAATAAAAATCATAATGATACTTATGTATAAAACCAATTCTTTTATAGAATTCCATATCTGATTCTACATATACTATATTAGCACCCAATTCTTTTACTCTATTAAAGCCTTCATAGATTAAGGCTTTGGCTATACCTTTACCTCTATAGGATGGTATTGTACATACGGGCTCTAGATAAGCATAATCTAAGCCATCGATATACCAAAGGCTAATATATGCCACATATTCATTCTTTTCATTTATGGCTACTAAGCTTAATTCCTTGTTGAAATGCTTTCTAGGCCTTCCCTTTAATTTATAATCATCAGAATTTAAAAATTCATTATAATCATCACCATGATTAAAGCCTTGCCACATTAGAAATAAGAATTTATCTATATTTGAAGATGGATCTAATGCCTCTATTTTTATTCCCTTTGGTAATAAAACATTAAATTCTTTATCTAGCTTTATTTCCATAATATTTTCTTGCTGATCATGAAGGCTAAATCCATTCCTTTTAGCTACCTCTAGTAAAGTATCCTTTTTATCGTATATAGCAATTCCTAAGCCATTTTCATCCTTTAAATAATGATATGCATATTCTAGCATTTCATCATACAAATATTCAAAATCCTTTAATACAAGAATAGCTGCTTCACCAAAATACATATCATATACACAAGCGGCAACAATAGTATCCTTAAAATACCAGAGTCCAATGGAATCTATTGTATCTAAATTGGTATAGGGATGTCCAATCATCCACTCAAATCTTGCCCAATTCCAATTTGAATTTATTCTACTTTCTTCATTTAATTGAATTAAAAAATGAATCATATTATCATAATCATCCATAGAATAATGCTTCATAACACATTTTATATTCTTATCCATTTTTAAACCACCCAAGAATATTTTACCATAGTTAGAAAAAAAGTCTCTATGTCATCTAGAGTTTCTAGAACACATAAAGACTTCTTTTTAAATATTATTAATAATACCATGCGCCTAATCTACCTACACCGTAATCGCTTAGGCAATGATCTTCCATATATTTCCAGGAGGAGTATTGATATACTTCCTGATTCTTAAACATTTTCTTTAGCTTCATTTTAAAAGCATTCCAAATTTTCTTCATATTTTGCACCCTTTATCTTTCTATTGACCTTGTATTTTTTAATACAGCCATAGTATAGCAGCTATATGTTGCAAAATGTGAGCAAAGAAATTTTCTTTTAAAAAATATAGAAATATTCAATATTCATTACTTTAGAATGAATGTATATATTTGTTCACTTCTTTACTTACTTCATCAGAAGTAATTTCTCCATTAATCCATCTTTCATAAATCAGATCAAGTGGATCTGGTCTATTCGATAAGACATGCTCGATATAATCATCATCAAAATCGGATAAGCATATATTACGGTTCTTTTCGTATTCCTTCCTTCTTCTTTCCTTTTCTTCTTCTGTAATTGCCATATTAATTAATCTTCCTTCCTCATTATTTTCCTTTCTGGTATCATCCATTTTCTTTCCAATACCCCTTCCTCATAATATTCATGCTTTCTAATATCATAAAGTTCCGGCTCCATAATTCGTTGATTAGCAACAATATGTCCACCTTTACATCCTTCATTCATTTGATAATAATTGTCATTACTCATTGTAAGCTCTATAGCTAATCTTTCAGCCCAATTTCTTTCAAAAGAAGAATTGCACTTCATAACAGATAATCTTAATTCATCTCCAGGCTGAATTTCATCAAAAATATCAAAAGCCCATGCTTTTAAGAATAAATATCTTTGTAAATTCTTATTGACTCTTTTATCAAAAATGAAAGTAAAATTCTTATCATTATTTACTTTAACATATACCTCTGTATCCGGTGATAAATTGAATTTGTCAACAATACTTTTCTTTTTAAAATCATCATACTGAAAAACAAAAACATAATCCCATTGTCTTTGAATCTTATAAGCTAATTGTTCCATAGAATCAAAACGATATGGTTGTAATAATAAATGATTTTCAATTGTTCTGACAATAAAATTAATTAGACTAAAGTTATCAATTTTATCTTTTAAAAATTTAAATTTATCCATAAGCACCTCGCAATAAAAAGCTATTTGTTCTCTTCCTTAGCCATTGCTTCTTTCAATTCCTTTAATGCAAGCTCTCTTCCAAGCCTTGCATATTCTTTG
>JAFPIE010000142.1 GCA_017388605.1 Acholeplasmatales bacterium
AACAGCTGGACCTGCTGAAAAGTTGTAAACTCTGCTCATTGTTCAAATCTCTCTTTCTTATATTTTTTGCGTTTTGTACTTTTCTTGAGATATGGTATTTCTGTAATACTTTAGATAAATAAAAAAGCCCCTCACTGCGCACTTAGCGACAATAAGGGACGAATAATCATATCCGCGGTACCACCCTAATTAGGTATCCTCACTCATATCCTATAACGGGGATTAGCCGGAATTCATTACATTCGCCAAAGAAGTGGACATAAAAGATTTTTGCTGTAGGTTTTCACCAATCCCTACTCTCTTTGAAGCATTGAAATCTTCTTTTTTTTCTTTATAGGCAATATAAAAATTTCTTTTATTAAACCACTAAAAAAAGAAACTGTCAAGCACTCTTATGAATTTTTTTCGATAAAGTTAAATTATTCCCGAACAGCATTCGAACTTTGTTTGAAATTTATATATATAAAAATGTTATTTTTGAATTATATGCAATTCCACCATATTTTATTAGATAATAATTTATAAAAAGATAGAAAACACTTTCACTTTATTCAAAAAGAAAACCCCTAGAATTCTAGGGGAATAAATATCTTATAGATCTCCAAGTAATGCCATAACGTCGGCAACCTTTTGAACCTCTTCTTCAGCGAAGCCTGTATACTTAGCAACTAGCTTTGGTGGCATACCATCACGAAGCATTTGCTTCATCTGCTCCTTAGCTAAATCCTTTCTTGCCTGTTCAGCAGCACTTTCAGCCTTTGCCCTTGCAGCCTCAACCTGTGCCTTTGCAGCAGCAGCCTCTTCCTCAGCCTTCTTACGTGCTTCCTCTTCAGCCTTAGCCTTTGCAGCAGCCTCTTCAGCCTTAGCTCTAGCCTCTGCTCTTGCAGCCTCTGCAGCAGCATGTGCTTCAGCTCTTGCCTTTGCAGCCTCTTCCTCTGCAACCCTCTTTGCTTCTTCTCTAGCTCTTTGAGCCTCTGCCTTTGCAGCAGCTCTTTCAGCCTCTGCAGCAGCCTTAGCCTCAGCGGCGATTCTTGCTTCCTCTTCTGCCTTTGCCTTAGCTTCTGCAGCAGCTCTTTCAGCGTCTTCCTGAGCCTTTCTTGCCTCTTCAGCAGCCTTCTTTGCAGCCTCAGTACCAGCAAGTGCCTCTGCCTTTGCTCTTGCCTCAGCCTCATGCTTAGCTAATTCAGCTGCAGCAATTCTTGCCTTTTCAGCCTCTTCAGCCCTAATTCTAGCCTCTGCCTCTGCCTTTGCTCTAGCTTCTGCTTCTGCTTTAATTTTTGCTTCTTGTGCAGCAAGTGCTTCAGCCTCTGCTCTTGCTCTTTCAGCTTCTGCCTTTGCAACTGCAGCTGCCTGTGCAGCCTTTGCAGCAGCCTCAGCCTCTGCCTTAGCCTTAGCTTCCTCTTCTGCCTTAGTAGCCTTATTTACAGCCTTAACTCCAGTTTCAGTAATATAATATTCATATTTATCGCCAGATGCACTTAATGCTTCTGCAAATAAATCTCCTGGTCTGGCAACATTTGTAAGCTGGCAATATGTAAATTCAACTGGCTTTTGTGCATCCTCTAGATTATTAATATCATAGAATAAAGATGGCTTAACCTTTGTTGAGTTAATACTATTTAAAATGGAAATGTAACGAATCATAGCCTTATTGTTGATTCTCTTTACACCGAATTTATGAATAACAACATTTGGTTCTACAAGAGCTAATTGATAAGAACGGCTCTTTGTATCAACTGTCATTTCTCCGCATTCAAATTCGAATTGGTCATCAAAGAAAATACTACCCTTCTTAGTTGATGCATCATATCTAACAGTTATGTATGGACGGCTCTTTCTATCTGCTTGCTCCCAGTGATAAATTTCAAAGTCACCCTTGTTGTGTTCCTCTGTATCATTTAAATACTCAATATATGTTGAGAATAATGAAGACATCTCAACTCTTTTTTGCACGAAATCTACTGTTGTTGTTTTTACTTTTGTCTTTCTATCAAATAATCCCATATCAAATCACCACTCCTCGTTCAAGGTATCGTTATTGAGTATGTTTATTATATCATACCAAAGTCAAAAATGCTATTTTTTTCTATGAAAATTTAAAAAAATTTCGGAAAATTTGCGTATTTCACGTTCGAAAAAGACATTTTCTCAAAAAACGTTTTAAAATCTCGTACAAATGTTCAAAAACAAAAGTCAATTTTTGTTATCAATTAAAAAGGAGGGCAAAGCTGCCCTCGCTATTTTAATACTTATTGATATATCTTTTGATTTCCCAATTTGTTACGAATTTATGATATTCGTTCCATTCAATTGTTTTAGCCTCAATAAGCTTCTTTACTGTATGAGCGCCCATTGCCTCTTGAATAAGCTTATCCTTCTTAAATGCAATCGTTGCTTCATTTAAATCTAGAGGTAAGGATTCAACGCCTAAGGCTCTTCTTCCTTCATCATCTAAATCGAATAGATTCTCATCTACTGGTGGTACCATAGGTACATTATCACTAATACCATCTAAGCCTGCAGCTAATATTGCTGCAATTGCTAAATATGGATTTGCAGATCCATCAACACTTCTTACCTCAGTACGAGTCTTCATTCCTCTTGCTGCAGGAATACGAATCATTGTAGAACGATTCGAATTGGACCAAGAAATATAGCATGGTGCTTCATAGCCTGGAACTAATCTCTTATAAGAGTTAACAATTGGATTTGTAATTAAGCAGAATCCCTTAGCATGATGAATAATACCTGAAATCCACTTTTCAGCAACTAAGGATAATTGATTCTTTGTATTTGGATCAAAGAATGCATTCTTATCATCCATTGTTAATAAAGAACAATTTACATGCATACCAGAACCAGCAATACCCTCAACAGGCTTTGGCATGAACGTTGCATGAAGGCCATGACGTCTTGCAATATTTTTTACAACTAGCTTGAAGGTTTGTACCTGATCGCATACCTCAACTGCAGAATCAAACTTAAAGTTGATTTCATGCTGACCAGTTGCAACCTCATGGTGTGCAGCCTCAATAGTGAATCCAATCTTTTGTAATTCAAGTACGATGTCTCTTCTGCAATCCTCTGCACTATCTACTGGTGCTAAATCGAAATATGAACCAGTATCGTTGAATTCAAGTGTAGGATTACCCTCACTGTTTAATTTAAATAAGAAGAATTCTGGCTCAACACCACAATTGAATGCCTTGAAGCCAAGCTTCTTCATTTTTTCAATATTTCTCTTTAGGATTCCTCTTGGGTCTCCCTCAAATGGAACATGTGTTCCATCCTCACATGGCTGATAAACATCACAAATAAATCTTGCAACCTTACCATAAGCTGTATTTTCCCAGCTTAATACTAAGAATGTATCTAAATCTGGATGTAGATACATATCTGCTTCATAAATACGAACGAATCCTTCAATGGAAGAACCATCAAACATTACCTGATTCTCAAGTGCATCCTCTAATCTTGTTACTGGGATTTCAACATTCTTTAATGCTCCCATCATGTCTGTAAACATCATACGAATATAGCGGATGTTTTCTTCCTTACAAATACGGCGAATATCAGCCTTTGTGTAGCTCATTTTTTATACCTTCCTTATTCCTTTTTACACATTTGCTATAATAAAAAATAAAAGTCGCGAAAATGAAAAATCATTTCATGCGACTTTGCAAATCAATTATTATAACCATAGCGCCTTTGCTATAATTCAATTCTATTCAAGATAGCGCCTATTGTCAATTAGAAATCACTATGTAAACGATTTATTCTATATTATCCTCTTGAATATACTTATTTGTAATACTTCTTTTTAAATAAGCTTTTGCAAGAATACCAGAGAATATTCCCGTTCCAATAGATAATAATACAATAAATGGTAAATAATATAATACGGCACTAGTGCCTACGATAAAAATAGCAATAAGTATTTGTCCTATTCCATGTGCTACACTTCCAAGCATAGAAACTCCCCAAATAGAAAATACCTTAATTCTAGAAAATATAAGCATTACAATAAAGGATAGGATTCCACCAGATAAGCTCATAAAAAATGTAGGGGTCATAAGAGTTGCTCTTATCAATGCAACAACAAGAATTCTTAATATATCTACAATAAAAGCTTCATAAAATTTAAATTCATAAAGCATAATTAATATAATTACATTCGCAAGCCCAAGCTTTACACCAGGAATGAATATAGGTATAAAGGATTCTATATAGCCAAGGATCACTGCCATAGCCAAAAGCATTGCGATAATCATCCATCTTTTCAAGCTCTTATTCATTACTATCACCACCTATAATAACGATAGTAATTCTATTTGGTAAGCAGGTTATAACATCATGCTCCTTTGATTTTTCTCCTGTATGAACACAAATTTGATTTGGACATCCAGATTCTATAACAGAAACCTTACCATAGTTTACTTCAATAATTACCTTAGATATATCTCCATCGACAGTAACCTTTTGATTCTTATATAAATCTAGAGTTAATATAATATCCTCTCCATGATAAACAACTGCTTTTTTTCCTTCCTTTTTAAAGCTAAAGAACCAAAAGGATAATAGTATTCCTGCGATGAAAAGAATTCCAAAAAGGAGAATTAAATCATTCCTAAGCCTTTTATTCATAAAGCTTCACTCCTTCTGTTTGGAAAAGGATTTTATCCTTACTATACATTAATATATCTAAATTATTGATTTTAGCGAAATTTACTGCTTTATCAAAGCCCATGTTAAAAATGGCAGTGGAGTATGCATCCCCCTCTAATGCATTTTGATTAAAAACAAATATGGAATCATATTTATTCGATGGATAGCCGTTAAAAGGATTTATTAGATGATGATATATATTACCATCTATATTCACATATTGATTTTGTGGGCTCGAACAAGATATTACCTTATCCTTATCCTTAATAATACCTATATATCCATTAAAATCATAAGGCTTTGATAAGCCAATCGTATATTCCTTACCCATCTTATTTCCAATGGCAATACTAGAATTCCCTGCGTCTATATAATAGGAGGATATTTGATTATCCTCTAAATATTTCTTAGCCATATCCGTAGCATATCCCTTAGCTATTCCACCTAAATCAATATTACCATCACCTACAATAGATATATGATTACCATCAATTCTTAACGAGGTATTTTTCATAATCTCTAATTCATCATTTATAGTAGTAGAATCTAATACTTTATTTTCCTTCATACAATCCTTCCACTTATGGGATAAGGATCCAATAAATGGATTAAAATAGCCTTCTGTCTTTTCATAGATACGTATAGATTCCTTTAATATATCTAGTAAGGTATTTGATACATATGCCTCTCTCGTATGATTCAAATCATATATAGAAATACTATCCTTACCTGATTTATAATCATTTGATACCAGATCTACTTCCTTATATATTTCTTTTATTTTATTGAAATGCTCTTTAAAATTATCATCATTATATATCGATACTGTAACCACAGTATCCATAGTATAAATGACACCTGTATTTTCTGTTTCACCACAGGAGCATAAAAAAAGGCATGAAGAAAATATAAGTCCTAATAACAATTTCTTCATACCTATCACCTCAGTCTTCCTTTAATCCTCTTCCTTATTTTTCTTTTTAAAAATCATAGGAAGAATTGGCTTTTGTAAAATATTATATTCTATAAATACTGTAGTTAATGCCATAAATACGGCAGCTATGCTTGCACCTAAAGACAAGCCTGCAACACAATCGGTAAAATAATGTACACCAATAACAATTCTTGAAATTGGAACAATAAAGAAGATTAAGCTAAATACAGCCACCACAGGAATAGTAATCTTTTTATTCTTTTCTGTAATAAGGAATAAGAAGATTATAAATGGGCACATAAATCCAACGGATGTGGAATGTCCACTAGGGAAGCTTGTTGATTTTTCAACCATCCACCACATTTCGGCATCTGGTCTTGGCCTTTGATATACACCCTTAAATGCAGCATTTAGGAATACTTGAATAATCAAGCCTAATAAGAAAATCATAAAACGATAATCAAGCTTTGTATATATAAGCATTACAACACATAAAACGGCAAGTACATATAAATCACCAGCTTCGGTGAATATTCTCCAAAACCAATAATTTAAGCCGCCCTTTTCTCCTCTTGTATTATAGGCTAAATCTCTAGCCCAAACATCAACCCCAAGAGGATCTAGGTTATTCTTACGAACGAGAATACATAATGTAGTTAATACTGCTGCAGCAGCAATAAATACAATTAAAGAAATAATTAATCTTTTTTTCATATAAAGCACCTTTAATTTTAATATTTCTTATTATAATAAATCGATACAGCAACATGAATTACAAAGAATGCAAGTGCAATACCACCAGCCAAAATAAAATAGCCTGGGTCAAGGAATGCAGTAAATACTAATACTACGCCAAGAACATAAATAAATATTTTATGTACTAATGCATTCGTATGTAGACGAATCATTTTATTTCTTTCATCATTCTTTTTAATTAAATAGTAATCTGCGTATTCGTCATCCTTTAATATTTTTACATATCGATAATTCTTATACGCTAAATATGCTTCAATTAATGCACAAATAATGTATGGTAGTGGTGACCAATAATAGAATATGGATTGATTTGTAAATTCAAATCTACCAACAGCCATGACAACGACAATAATAATTGGAAGTGTCATAGATGATAGCATGACACCTAATTTGATTTTTGTTATTTTACGCAAGTTTTCCATGCCTAATCATCCTCCCCCAAAAAGAATATTTCCTCTACAGGAACATTAAATACAGCTGCAATCTTTAACGCAAGCGGTAAGGATGCAATGTATTTACCTTGCTCAATAGAAATAATGGTTTGTCTTGTAACTCCAACCTTCTTTGCTAGCTCTTCTTGAGTGAGCTTTATAGACTTTCTAAACTTATGAACTTCATTGGTCATATAAGCACCCCTCAAATGATAATCTCTTAAAGAAAATGTACATTTCCCTTTACATTATACTATTATACACAATTTAATAGAAAAAATGAAATAAAATTATTTCTTGATTAAATTAGTGATATAATAAGAGGGCTGATATAAAGGAGGCCCTATGAGACTTACAAAACAAGAGGTATTAAATATACTATTTCGACTATTTATAGTCCTATTTACCAACACATTATTATCCATAGCTACCGTATGGTTCTTAGAGCCTGCAGCATTATATGCTGGTGGAGCTGCAGGTATTGCACAGCTATTGTTTCGAATTATCAATCGCTTAGGTGCAAATATGAGTGGAAACCTATTAGGTTGGTTCATTTTACTAGTAAATGTTCCAATTACCCTAATTGGATTTAAATTTGTTTCCAAAAGATTTGCGATTTATTCTGTAATTGCCGTTGGCGTACAATCCTTAGTTGTACTGGTCATTCCAGAAAGTCCATTTGCGTATTTAGCAGATCCCATCGAAACGATAAATCAAGCTGGTAATACAGTTTCTCAAACGAATTATGGTGGAATATTAACCTTAGCTATTTTCGGTGGATTACTTGCGGGTATGGCATCAGGATTAGCTTTAAGATTTGGTGTATCTACAGGTGGTGTAGATGTACTTGCTCAAGCCATATCCATCAATAAGGGAATTTCCATTGGAAACTTTACTATGGTATTAAATATTACCATTGCTATCTTTGGTGGTGGAGTTCTTCAGGGCTCATGGGTAATTGTATTATTCACCATTGTAAGAATGATTATTAATAGCTTAGTCATTGATAAGATTCATACTTCCTATTCCTATACTGGATTACATATCTTCTCAAGCCATGGAGAAGCCATTGCACAATCCTTAATGAATACCTTAAATCGTGGTTGTACTCTAATTGATGTTGAGGGTGCACATTCGGGCAAGGATTTTAAGGAGGTTTATTGTGTCGTTTCAAATTATGAAATCCATAGAGCATTAAAGGAAATTAAAAAGCATGATGAAAAAGCCTTTATCACAATGGCTCCGGTAAATAAAATCAATGGTAAATTCGTAAGAAAATCAATCGTTTAATAAAACTCCACTACTTTGGTAGTGGATTTTTTATTTTACTTATCTTATAATGATACTAATATACTTAAAGGAGGGATATTATGAAGCTTGTATTTATAATAGGTGATTCCGCAGTAGGTAAGATGACTGTAGGACAAGAATTAATGAAAATAACAGATTTAAGATTATTTCATAACCATATGATGATTGAACCTGTCTTAGAAATCTTTGGCACATTCAATGGAAATACAATTCTTGAACTTAGAGAAGTTATATTTAAAAACTTTGCCAAAACAGATAATTATGGAATGATTTTTACGGTTATGATGGCATTTGATATGAAATCGGATTGGGATTACTTAGAACATATTAAAGAGATATTTGCACCATATAATACAGAATTTTACTATGTGGAATTAATAGCACCTCAAGACATTCGTTTAAAAAGAAACGAAACAGAAAATAGACTTAACCATAAAGCATCCAAAAGAGATATAGAAATTTCTAATCAAAGATTAATCAACGATGATAAGAATCATAGGTGTGTAAGCAAACCAGGTGAAATCACATTTAATAATTACTTACGTATAGATAATACTAATTTAGAAGCAAAAGATGTTGCAAAAATGATTAAAGAATATTTTAAGCTATAAGAAAAAGGCCATTTTAAATGGCCATTTTTTCATCTTATAATTTAATCTCTTCTTCACTAGAAAGCTTTCTCTTTTGATCTTCATTGATTAGCTCAGAAATAACTAAATCAAGCTTACCATCGATAATTGCATCAAGACGATTGATCGTAAAGCCAATTCTATGGTCGGTTACACGGTTTTGAGGATAATTATAGGTACGAATCTTTTCGCTTCTTTCACCATGTCCAATTAAGGATTGTCTTGTAGCACCTGTCTTTTCTGCTTCCTCTTCAAGCATACGCTCATAAATTCTAGTTCTTAGAATTTCCATAGCTGTAGCCTTATTCTCATGCTGAGAACGATAAATCTGACAAGCGACAAAATCTCCTGTTGGAATATAAGTAACTCTTACTGCAGAATAGGTTGTATTAACACCCTGTCCACCAGGACCTGAGGAACAGAAGGTATCAATTCTTAAATCCTTTTCCTCTAATTGGAAATCAATTTCCTCTGCCTCTGGCATTACAAGTACAGTTGCAATAGAGGTTTGGATTCTACCATTTGCCTCAGTAACTGGAATTCTTTGTACTCTATGTCCACCAGATTCATATTTTAAGAAGGAATATACGCTTTCTCCAGATACCTTAAACTGAATATTAGAATATCCTCCTTGGGCAGATTCCATTGCATCATATACTGTAATCTTCCAGCCCTTGGATTCTGCATATTTTGTATACATACGGAATAAATCTCCGGCAAAGATGTTTGCCTCATCTCCACCTACAGCACCACGAATTTCAACAACTACGTCCTTTTCATCATTAGGATCCTTAGGTAATAATAAAACCTTAATTTCCTCTTCAATTTGAGCTAAACGATTTTGAGCCTCCTCTAGCTCCATTGTTGCCATTTCAACAATTTCAGGATCAGATTCCTTCTTCATTTCCTTTAAATCAGGAATTGATGCCTCAAGCTTTTGCTGTTCATGAAATAATGTAACAACCTTTTCTAGTGATTTTTGTTCCTTAGATAAGGCTGTTAGCTTTTTAACATCTGCAGCTGTTTCAGGCTGCATTAGGAGGTCATTGATTTCGTTATATCTAGCCTCCATCATCTTTAATCTATCTAACATATTATTCTTTAACTTCTTTCTTCTCTTTAAATCTTTGATATTCACCCTGGAACATAAAAGGAAGACCTTCATTTGTTGAACCAGAACGGTTCTTAGCAACAATTAAATCCGCTTCTCCCTTTCTTTCAGAATGGGAATCATAATAATCTGGACGATATAAGAACATTACAATATCCGCATCCTGCTCGATAGAACCAGAATCTCTTAAGTCCGCCATAATAGGTCTTTTATCTCCTTCTCTTTTCTCAACATCACGTGATAACTGAGATAATGCTAATACAGGACATTCAAGCTCTCTTGCCATAAGCTTTAAGCTTCTTGTTATCTTAGTAACCTTTTCCTGTTGTGATTTACCATCACCTTCAATTAGCTGTAAATAATCGATGACAACAAAATCAAGACCACCATTGGCTTTTAATTTTCTACATTTCGCACGAATGGACGCAATCGTAGAATCGGAAGAATCATCAAAATATAGATTCATACGAGATAATTTTGCAATACTCGTATTAAAACGAATCCATTGATCCTTTGGGATATGTCCATTCTTAATTTGTGATAATTTAATCGATGCATCACAAGAAATCATACGCTCAACAAGCTGTTCAGCACTCATTTCTAGGTTGAATATAGCAACAGTACCATTTCCCTCTTTGTTGCTGACGGCAACATTGACAGCTAAATTCATTGCCATCGCAGACTTACCCATGGCAGGTCTTGCAGCAAGAATGATTAATTGGCCACTTTGGAAGCCCTGTGTAATTTTATTTACACATGGGAAGCCTGTATCAAGACCAATGACATCCTCGTTTCTATTCGCGTTGGCTGCCGTTTGCTTAGATACATTATCTGTAACCTCTTTGATGGTTTTGAAATCCTCAACTCTTCTTCTTTTCGATAAGTCGAAAACTGTCTTTTCTACATCGTCAATATAATCAAAGGCGGATACCTTCGCATCATAGCCCTTTTGCGCTAATGTATTTAACGCATTAATTGTATTTCTTCTTAAGGATGCATTTTCAATTAAATCAATATAGGATTCAATATT
>JAFPIE010000143.1 GCA_017388605.1 Acholeplasmatales bacterium
TTATTATCTCCCTTATTATCCTCTTCTGTTTTAAAATATGGAGGATTACAAATAATAACATCTACAGGATCACTTGTATATGTAATGATATTTCCACAAATAATTTTCGCATTATCGATATGGTTTAATTCCATATTTTTTATTGCTAAATCACAGCCTCTTTGATTTGACTCAAGACCAATTAGTTTCTTTGGGTGAAACATATTCGCATATAAAAGTAATGCGCCTTGGTTTGTACCCATATCTAAGACTGTATCATTTCTATATATATTTAAAAATTCACCAAGTACCATAGTATCGGTATTTATCCTTAGCATTTCATCATCCTGATAAAGCTCTATTTCAGGGTGATTTGGTAAATAATCCTTTGTTATCATATGTGCCTCTTTTTAAATAGTAATCTATATTCTTATTTTAAAGCATAAACTATACTTTTTCAAATAAAAGAAAAGGCTCATATACCTAAATGGTATATAAGCCACAAATAAGCAATATTTGTTATCAAATATTAAAGCGATTATCGCCTTTAATTAAATCCACTAAATCTGTGAATTTTGCAGCAAAATCTAGCATATCCTCACCAGACAGCTCATTTTTATCTGTCATTTCATCTTGAATATATTTCGCAGTAAAGTAGCCTACAGTTGAGCCATTTTTAATAGCTATGAATGTAGGAGAAGGGATTCTTGGCATCATAGTATTTTCAACTACAGCCTCACTTGTAATTCCAGTCTTTTCTGCAATATTAAAATACTCAAGCCTATGATCTAGGGACGTGCCTGTTCTTAAATCTCCCTGTCGACCAAGCTCATTTTCATATTTTAAATCAAAATTGTAAATGACGGATAATCCCTTTTTCTTCGCTAAGGTATTAGCGTATGGAACGATAATTTGAGCATTCTTACACCAAGCACCACCAAGTAATACAATACCTGTTTCTAAATACTCAAACATATTCATGAATTCTTCATAGGTAATTTCTTTGAAGACGCTATGATCGTCATTTAAATTTGTATATTCTTCGCTATAAACCATAATCTCTACTTCTTTTCATTTTTATATTCTAAATAGTCCTTATATAGCTCTCTTCTATCCATATTAAAAAGCTTAGAAGCTTCTTTAATTGCTTCATTAGGCTTATAGCCTAAGCTGATTAATTCTTCGATTTTTTCAAATGGATTGGCATCAAGAGCCTTATTATCCTTATATCCTTCAACAATAAGAACCATTTCTCCCTTTAGTCCATCTATAGCTAAAACCTCTTCAATTGTACCACGAATATATTCTTCGAATGTTTTGGTTAATTCTCTTGCAAGGCAAATATTACGATTACCAAAAACCTCTAGCATATCCGAAAGTGTATCCTTTATTCTATGAGGTGCTTCATAAAAGATTAGACTATGTGGAATAAATTTTAATTCATTTAATTCAGACACTCTTTTTGTTTTTTTAGAATCTAAAAAACCATAGAAGGTATATGGCATAGGAGCAAGACCTGAGGCAATTAAAGCACTAATACCAGCAGAAGCTCCAGGGATTGTAGAAATAGCAAGCCCTCTTTTAGAGGCTTCCTCTACAATCTTATAGCCAGGATCAGAAATCACGGGAAGTCCAGCATCAGAAATTAGGGCAATCTTCATACCCTCCTCAATTTCTTTAACAACATCTAGCGTTTTTTCCTCTTGGTTAAATTCATGATAGCTTTCAAGCTTAGTATTTATTTCATAATGCTTCAAAAGAACAAGGGAATTCCTTGTGTCCTCTGCGTATATCTTATCTACAGACTTTAGAACCTCTATAGCACGAAATGAAAAATCCGAAAGGTTTCCAATCGGCGTAGCAACTAAATAAAGAATGCCTTTATCAGTACCAAAGCTTCTAGTTCTCATTAGTTTTTGATAATACGGATTGCCTTTTCTCTTAAGTCACGCTCAGCGTAAACAATGGAGATTAACTCTCTTCTCTTTTCTGCAGTAATTTCAAATACCTTTTGAATCTTTTCTAGGAATAATAATTCAGAAGTATTATATAAATCATCTTCCATAGAAA
>JAFPIE010000144.1 GCA_017388605.1 Acholeplasmatales bacterium
ATCGATTGAATCTGGAAATTTAGTTTTAATTTCTACAGGTGGAGATGGCCTTAAGACAACAAATACAGGTATCTCTTCTAAGGGAAATCAAAAAGGTATCGTTGAAATTTTAGGCGGTGAAGTTTCTATTTATTCTGCATGTGATGGTATAGATGCAGCATATGATGCAAATATAGCTGGTGATGCAAATGTCACGATTTATACATCGAATTATTCAAGCTATTCTGGTGAGGTTGTTAGTGGCTTATCTGAAACATTATATTTAAGAGTAAATAATTCTAGTAGCTATCGCTATAGTGCATATTATTACGATAATGATGGCAATGGCGTATGGGTGGATGCAGTAAAAATGAATACATCCTCTATGGGTGGTAGAAATTCTTATAGCTATTACACGATAGATGCTCCTAGTGGATATACGAATGTTATGTTTTATATATTTAATAGCTCAGCTTCTAATTCATTAACAGAATATGTTGCCAAAAGTGATGGAGGATTAATCAATACAAGCTATGATATGGTTAGCCTATCGAAATCTGGCTCTAGCTTATCCTATTCTTATAGTACATATTCTACAAATACCCAAGGCGGTGGAATGGGATCCTTTGGACCTGGTGCGATGAATGGGGGAAATACAGAGAAGAGTGAATATTCTGCAAAGGGAATTAAGGCGGATAATGAAATTCATATAACGGGTGGAGATATTCATATTTATGCATATGATGATGGCTTACATGCCAATAATGAAAATGGTATAGAATCTACAAGCTCTAATGGCCCTGGCTCTATTTATATTTCATCAGGCAGTGTATCTATTTATGCATCCGATGATGGTATTCATGCAGATAATAAAATAGAAATATCAGGGGATGCCTATATCAATATTACCTATTCATGGGAAGGTATTGAGGGCAATCAAATTGTATTTGATGGAGGCACTACCTATGTATATGGTAAGGATGATGCAGTGAATGCGGCAAAATCTGGTGTTACAACAACTCCTGCAATTTACATAAAGAGCGGTTATATTGATTTAGATTCTGAATCTGGAGATACAGATACCCTAGATTCCAATGGTAATATTTATATAACAGGTGGAGTAGTCGTATTAAAGAATCGCCAAAGCGGGGCAACCTCTATGACTGGCGGTACCATTGACCTTGATGGAACATTTTCTATGACGGGTGGAATCTTAATGTCCTTTGGTACTTGGTGTAATGAGGTGAATATGACTGCAACGAAATCCTCAACTAGTACGGTTTCAAGTGGTACATATACCATTAAGGATAGCAGTGGTAATACAGTATGTCAGACAAATTTAGCAAAGAATTATACAGGATATCGTCTATTTAATAAAACAAGTGATTCCTATACGATTTATTTAAATGATCAAGCATTTGTGTCTTTTTAAGAATGAATATATATTTTTAAGTCTCTAGGAGTAAAATTCTAGAGATTTTTTATTAAAAGGATAAAAAATATTAAAAAAATTAAGCATAAGATTAAAAAAATTAACAAAATATATTGATTTTTATAAAAATGTGATTAAAATAATAGATGAAAGGTGTGGTTGTATGAAGAAAAGTATTATTGGATATTGTCCTATATGTCATGATAAGCTCGTTGTAAAAACATTAAGATGTAATCATTGTGATACAGAAATCACAGGAGATTTTGTTTTAAATCCCTTTGATTATCTATCTAAGGATCAACTAGATTTCGCATTAGTGTTTATTAAAAATCAAGGAAATATTAAGGCAATAGAAAAGGATTTAGGTATATCCTATCCAACCGTTAAGAAAAATATTGATGATTTATGTATATCCTTAAATATGAAGGAGGATAATGATTCAAATAATGATTTAAGAGAAGAAACAAAAAGAAGGCTTAAAAGAGGGGAAATAAGCTTTGAGGATGCAGAAAGGATATTAGGTGAGTTATAATGGAAGAATTTTTAAAGGAATTAGAAGCAAAATTAAAAGAAAAGAATATAGAAAACTGGGAAGAAATATTAGATAAATACGAAAAAAGATTTAATTTTGGATTAGAATCTGGATTAAGTGATGAAGAAATTATAAGAATGCTTGGAAGTGTAGATGATATTATAGATAGCTATAGTAAAAAGGAAGATAAGGATATTGATGGACTAAAAATTCATGTATCTACGGTTGCTGATGATGTTTTCTTTGAAAGATCTAAGGATGATACCTTCCATATATATTTAGAAAACATAAACGAGGATTCCTATAAGATTATTAAAAATGAAAAGGAAATAAATATTGAATACATCAATAAGAAATTCTTTGGATTAAATAGAAGAAGACCTGGAGAAATTACGATAGCACTTCCTTCTGGCATAGTACTTGGAGATATTACATTATCTAGTGTTAGTGGTGATTTCAAATCGGAAATCGATTTGAGTGGTAAAAATATGAATTTAGAGATGGTATCTGGAGACTCTAAATTCAATAAATTACATATGAATTCCTTCAAGGCACATGTGGTATCTGGAGATTTAGATATGGATTCTATAAATTCAAATAGTATTGAATTTTCTAGTGTTAGTGGAGATATTGAAGTAGACCAGGTTCATTCAAAATCTCTTAAAGCAGAAACAATATCTGGAGATATTAGCATAAATGAGGCAAATGATGGCATTCATATTAGTACAAGCTCAATTTCTGGAGATATTCGTATTCAAGGAAATAAATATAAGAATTTTACAAACGAGGTAAAGGAGGCATTTAAGAATGAGCGTTAGAAATAAAATTGTTGCAGCAACACCATTAATTGCGTTAATTACGTTTTTAACTATTGGCTTTACAACTGGTATTTGGCACCCAACCTGGGTTGTGTTCTTCTCAATATTTATCGTACCGGATTTATTGACGAAGCGTTTCTATTTAAAGATTTATCCTTTAGTTGTTTTAGCAGTATATTTAACCTTAGGATTCTATTTTGGAATATGGCATCCACTTTGGATTATTTTCCTAACAATTCCTGTATATTACATTTTATTTGGTAGGGGAAAGCATATAAAGAAAATAGAGGATAAGGATTCAGAAAGAATAGAAGTATTATAGAAAAAAGGAGTATCCAAGCGGATACTCCTCTTTCTTATTCAAATCTTCTAACGCTTAAGGAAACCATTAGATTACCATTTTTTTCTCTTATTTCATCTAATAGCTCCTTTTGAAGCTCTTTGTTTTTAATTGTAATAATATAGGTTAATTCAAACATTGTTCCAAAATCAGTAGATTTAACCTGCTTTAAATCATAGGATAGGCAATGCTTTTTTAAGGATTCGTCAAATAAATTATCAAAATTTAAGGATTCAGGTACAACAACCTTAAGTGTCATTTCCTTAGAGGATGGTAGGCTGAATTTTGTAAAGCTTATAATTAGAATTAGTATTGCGGCAAGTACGGCAACAATTCCTGCATATAATACATATCCAAAGCCAGATAAGAAGCCAAGGATAATCGCAAACATAATGAAGATTAAATCTGTCGCATCCTTTTGTGTAGAACGGAATCGAGTTATGCATAGGATACCTGCAAAGCTAAAGCCTAGAGTGGTTCTTGCAGTAGTAGATTCAAGCCCGATGACTCTAGATACCATTACGATTGCACAAACACCAATAGGCATTAATACTAAGGATAAAGGTAAATCTGTTGAGAATCCCTTTTTTCTTTTAAAGAATTTATATAAAAATGCTAATCCAAATCCAAAAATAACAGATAATCCTATGCATAGGGACATCACCCATGGGACTATAGTGGTATCTGTTACAATGGAATCTAATGCGGATAAAATCATAGCTTGTTTTCCTCCAATTTTAATAATTTATATTCTGTTCCATATTTTGAGAAGCTTGTTGGATATATTTTTAAATCGGATAGGGCTCTTGCAAACCAAAGTGGATAATTTTGGCTTGCCTTAACCTCCATTAGGAAATACCCCTCTGGAAGCAAGGATATATCACAGCTTGCTATATCAAAATCTAAATCATGCCTTCTTGCATAGATTTGATCATCGAAGGTTAATCTAAAATTCGAATCATTTATGTCAAAATATGCGACTCTTACATAGGTGATAAAGACCTTTGGCTTTAGGCTATAGGTATTTAATAAATATTTTAATTCCTTACCGACCTGGTTATCTAAATAGGAATCTCTTTTTGGTATAATTCCATTATTTATAAAATTATCTAATTCTTCCTTTGTTAGAGTAACCCTTCTTTTATAAACAATCTTTTCTGATTTTCTTTTGATTTCTAGAAAATATTCATCTCTTCCATCATTATATGTACCATATTTTCTTACTCTAAGCTTTTCCTTAAAAATAGGTTTATTGGTAGACATATGGATTAATTCGTTGTTGTCTGTATCATAATAAATATTACGTATTAAATAATTTTTATTCTTTTTACAAAATGAATCAAGCTCCATGTGAGAATGAATTCTTTCCTCTAAGGCTTCCTTTTGTTCCTTAGTTAATATATACTTTTTTTCATATCTTTTGAAGGTATTCATCTCATCACCTCGCTTTTTGCATATTTATTATAAGCATCAAATTTAAGAACACTTTGGAAAAATAATGTAAAATTATGTGCAAGTGCTCTATTAATTATAGCATTAAAAGCAACGGATTATACAAGAAAAAAATTTTTCTTGACTATAGTCAACCTTTAAGGTAAAATATCTAATGGTACATTTTTAAGCAATTAAATCTCCAAGTGCCCTAAATTATATTAAAAATAATCTAGGAGGAAATTTACATGAACAAGACATTCATGGCAAATAATCAAACAGTACAACACAATTGGTATGTTGTTGATGCAAATGGCTTAACATTAGGTCGTTTAGCAACAGCAGTAGCTTCTTTACTTAGAGGCAAGCACAAGGTTACTTACACTCCACATGTAAACTGCGGAGACAATGTCATCGTTATTAATGCTGACAAAATTAAATTAACTGGTAACAAGTGGGAAGATAAGCTATACCGTTATCACTCTGAATATTCTGGAGGTCTTAGAACTTTAACTGCTAAGGAAGTTATGACTAAGTATCCTACAAGAATGGTTGAGGAAGCAGTATTCGGTATGTTACCTCACACAAAGTTAGGCGATCAGATGAGAAAGCAGTTATATGTTTATGCATCTGGAGAACATCCACATGCAGCTCAGAAGCCAGTAGAATTTAAGGTAAAGGCTTAATAGGAGGATATTGGAATGGCAAAGAAAACATTAGTTCAGTATTTAGGTACAGGTCGTCGTAAGGCATCTGTAGCTAGAGTTTACTTACGTCCTGCAAAGGGCGAAGGCAAGATCGTTATCAATGGTCGTGCTTTTGAGGATTATATCCCATCTGCAGCTATTCGTTTAGACGTTGAGCAGCCACTTGAGTTAACAGAGAATATGGGCAAATTCGATATTTTAGTTAACGTATTTGGCGGTGGTATTACTGGCCAGGCAGGAGCAATCCGTTTAGGTATTACTCGTGCATTAATGGAAGTTAATCCAGAATACCGTGCAGTATTAAAGCCAGCTGGATTAGTAACTCGTGACCCTCGTGCTAAGGAACGTAAGAAGTACGGTCTAAAGAAGGCTCGTAAGTCTAGTCAGTTCTCTAAGCGTTAATTGTTTGATTATTATAATTGCAAAGAAAAAGATATTAAGCAGGACTTCTCACCCTGCTTTTTATTTTGCTAAAAA
>JAFPIE010000145.1 GCA_017388605.1 Acholeplasmatales bacterium
CAGATTTCAACAGCTTCTAAGGAAGCATCTGGTACAGGTAATATGAAGTTCATGATGAATGGTGCAATTACTTGTGGTACACTTGATGGTGCTAACGTAGAAATTGGTGAGCTTGTTGGTGATGACAATATCGTTATCTTCGGTATGACTGCAAAAGAGGTTACTGACCTTTATGAGCAGGGTGGATATAATCCTTGGGATTATTATAACAATGATGAAAGAATTCGTCAGGTTATTGACCAATTAACAAATGGCTTCTTTGACCGTGTAGATAGAGGCGAATTCCAGATGATTCGTGATACATTACTTGGCAAGGATAACTACTTCGTATTAAAGGATTTCGATTCCTATGTAAAGGCTCAGGAAAAGATTAATGAGCTTTATAAGGACCAGAAGAAGTGGTTACATATGTCTATTGTAAACATTGCTAAATCTGGCTTCTTCACTACGGACCGTACAATGAGACAGTACAATGAGGATATTTGGCATGTTAGCCCAATTGAGGTTGTAAAGGCTTCTAAGCCAAAGGCAGAGACAGCTACTCCTAAGAAGGCAGCTGCAAAGCGTCCTGCAGTTAAGAAGGCTCAGTAATTGTATATTTAAAAATTATAGGGGATGCAAGTCCCCTATTTTTTGAATAAGGAGGGAATATGTTAGAATTTAAAAATAAAACCATCCTAGAAGAAAGTATTAAAAATGCGAAAAAGAAAACAACTCTGTTTTCTATTTTGCGTGCTATTTTAGCAATTTCAACAATTGTATTTATCATATGCTTATTATCTATAGGGGATTATCTATTATATGGATTATTATCCTTAGGATTCTTCATTTTATTTATGATAGCCTTAATTTTATCGAATCCATTCTATAAAAGGGTAAGAATCCTAGAAAATAAGCGTAAGGTATATGAGCGTCATATGCAAAGAAGAGAAAAGAAATTCTCTCATTTTTCGGATAATGGTGCTGAATTTAAGGATAAGGAAGACTATAAATTGTCCGATTTAGACGTTTTTGGCCCTAAATCCCTATACCAATACCTAAGTGAGGCAAAAACTCCTTTAGGAAGGTCTATGCTTGCCAATCAGCTAAAAAATCCGATTAAGATGGAGGATGGATTTACAAATTTTGTAAATACACTTGCCAAAAGCGAGGATTCCTTAGAGCTTGAGGCATCCCTAATGGAATTCAAAAAGGGACAAAATGGTATTACAACGAATGAATTTGAATCTGTAGTTCATGATGAGGTATCCTATAAATTTTGGTATATTTTACCTATATTAAGCTTTATATTAATGCTTATATATATACCATTTTTCGTTATCTATGGCTTTAATCCATATATTCTCTTCATCTTTTTAGCATTCAATTTTATTTCATCTAAGATTATAATCAAGGATAAAATCTATAGAGTGGATGCGAATTCCTATTATTATTTAGCGGATTTATATGTCGATTTATCCGAATCAATAAAGAATACAAATATATCAGATCCTTATTACAATAAATTAAAGGAAGAAATTATAAATGAATTACCTTTAATGAAAAAAATAAGAGGTATATATACCTTACTTCTCGTAAGAAGAAATCTATTACTTAATATTATATTAAATATAATATTTTCCTTTGATGCCTTCTTAATTTTATACCTTAAGGCTAAGATATCTAAGGGTATGGAATTAAAAAAATCTATAGAAAATATTGCAATACTTGAAGTTGCCTTATCCTTCAAAAATATAGGTATGGATAATTTAGAATATACCATTCCAGAGGATAATGATATTCTACTAGTTAAGGATATGAAGCACCCCTTTGTTAAGGATTGTATTCCAAATTCCATTACCTTAGATGGTGGTATTGTTTTAACAGGCTCTAATATGAGTGGTAAGACAACATTTATGAGAACCTTAGGTATTTGTATGCTATTAAAAAATGCATCCTCCATCGTTCCTGCAGTCATCTTTAAGGCACCAAGCCTTAATATTTATACCTCGCTTAGAGCCAACGATATGCTACAGGAGGGGGTATCTACCTTCTATGCAGAAATTAAAAGAATGAATAAAATTAATCAAGCTATAAAGAAGGAAAAATGCTTGATTTTAGTGGATGAAATCTTTAAGGGAACCAATGCGCTTGAGCGTATTGAGGCCTCAAGAAAGGTTATAGAAAAGCTCAATATGTATCATGCTATATTTATTATATCTACACATGATTTTGAGCTATGTGAAACGAAGGGTATAAAGAATTATCATTTTGAAGAAAGCTATAATGAGGATAAGATTTCCTTTGATTATAAATTAAAGGAAGGCCCAGGTATAAAGGGTAATGCCCTATATCTTCTTAAAATGTCTGGAATAATTGAGTGAAAATGGCTATTTTTAGCCATTTTTTCTTTTTCGATAGATTTCTTTGAAAAACACGATTTTATATTATATAATAATATAGAGGTGGTGTAGATGGTATTTGCAATTAAATTTTGGATATTCAATTTAGACTTTACCACCATACTATCCTTTATTATTGGAATTGGGATTGGTATGTTATTATTAAGCCTAATCTACGCTTTAGTAGTTATATTATCTATGCGAGATAAAAAATATAAAGCGAAGCTTCAGGCGAATGATTTATCTGTTAGGGAAGCAGAGGAAATGATTCAAATTGCAAAGGCCTCCTTTAATGATAAAACACTAAGGGGAGATCAAAAGGAGCTTGAGCATTTCAAATATGTATCTATGAATTTAGTTTATGGAATTGCTTCTAGATTCTATCCAGATTCTAAGCATCCTTTTTTTGAGCTTACGATTGATGAATCCTTAGAGCTTATTACCTATGTTAAGGAAAGATTAGATCAAATATTAAATCATAGAGTATTAAAGCTTATAAGAAAATATAAGGTATCCTCTATTATGTCCTTAACAGAGGCTACAATGCAGGTATTTGATTCTAAGGCCTATGAGGTTGGTAATGCATTTAAAAATACAATGAAGACAGGCTCATATATTTTAAGTATCATTAATCCATTTAACCTTTTAAAAAAGGGTACAGTAGATATATCTGTAAAAATCATTATGAAAAAGATATATCTAGCAACGATTGGAATTGTTGGCGAAGAGGCATATAAGATTTTCTCTAAGTCTTATCAAAATAAGGCAGAGGAAATTGATTCTAATGTACTAGAGGAAATTGAGGCAGATGAAGGCATTGAAAATACTTTAGATGCTCCAATAAATGAAGAATTAAAAATGAAGAAAAGAATTGTTGTCGCAAGAGATAATTCATATGATTATGAGTCATCATTTGATAATAAAAAGCCACTAAAGAAGAAGGCTTAAATGAGGTAGGAGGGATAAAATGAAAAAGAAAAAGGTAAAGGAGCCCGTATATATTCCACTTTTATATACCGAAGAGCCCTTTGAAATCTATCAATTAACAGAAAAATTTAAATTCAACGCAAGAAAAAATGAATTTCATGGCATTAATGTTGCATCCCCTGCCTATGGATCTCAAGTAGACGATAAGCCTATTTACCCAGATAATGCTGGTAAAATTGATGTAGACCAAGGCTATGATTATATTAGAAAGCCAGAGGAAAAGCATATTTCTGATGAGGAAATCATCAAAAAATATGGAACGAAATATTATGAATTTCAAATGCTTAACCATGAGCAAGCAAGAGAATATTTAGGTGGAGATGGTCCTGAGCTTAAGAAAAGAGAGGAATTACCAAAGGCACCAAAGAAAAAGAAGGCTTTATCAAGA
>JAFPIE010000146.1 GCA_017388605.1 Acholeplasmatales bacterium
AAAGAAAAGTACTATCCAAGAGATAGTACATCACTTTTAAAACTATTTAATGCAGTTTTCATTAAAGAAATAGCCTCTTTAACATTATCCTTACAGGTAGCAAGATTAATTCTAACGAAGGATTTACCTGCCTCTCCATATTCTATACCTGGAGTAATATATAAGCCTGTCGAGTTATAAATATGGTCTACGAATTCCTTTGCATCTAAGGTATAGTATGATACATCCACCCAAAGTAAATATAGGGCGTGTGCTTCTATGAAGATAAGCTTTGTATCCTTAAGCCCTTCTATAAACAATTTTTTATTTTCCTTTACATAGGCATTCATTTCATTTACCCATTCCTCACCATCATTTAATGCATTTATGATTGGGGTATAGGCAAATACATTACCCTCAGCACATTCATCAGTATTTAATCCTCTCCATACCTTATGCCTTAAAAATGGATTAGGTATTACTACAGCACTAGACTGAAGCCCAGGTATACCAAAGCATTTCGTCGCACTTATTGCCGTAACGGAATTCATCTTACATGCATCGGATACAGAGCAATATGGAATGTATTCATAACCCTCTTCTACAATATCACAATGGATTTCATCCGATAATACAACGACATTGTATTTAACACTCATCTCTCCTATTCTTTTAAGTTCCTCTTTACTCCATATTCTTCCAACAGGATTATGAGGATTACATAAAATCATAAGAGTAGCCTCGGGGTCCTTCATTTTGTTTTCTAAATCAGAAAAATCAATTCTATATTCATGATTTTCATAAATCAAATCTGAGGATAATACGACACGACCATTATTCAATATAGAATTATAGAAAATGTTATAGCATGGCGTTAATAAAATAACCTTTTCTGCAGGTGTAGTAAGCTTTCTTACGGTAGATGAAATCGTAGGTACTACGCCGGTTGAAAATAACATCCAATCCTTTTCAAATTCAACATGATGTCTTCTTTTCCACCAAGAAATATAGGCTAAGAAATATTCATCTGGAGTAATAGAATATCCATAAACTGGGCATTTCATTCTATCTAATATAGCCTGATTAATTCCATCAAATACAGGAAAATCCATATCCGCAACCCACATAGGAAGCTTAGAATCTATGGAATCCCATTTCAATGAATTTGTATTTTTTCTTGATATTTTCTTATCAAAATCATACATTTTACTTTCCCTCTATAATTGTTGTTTTTGACTTATCAATTAAATTTTCATCTAATATGACCTCATCAATTGCCTTTGCTTTAATTACTCCATTATATGGATTCTTAACAGAATCAATTCTTGAATTGATGGTTGCATCTACATCATGACAGAATTCGAAGCATAAATTCGTATTTAATAGCTTACAGTTCTCCATGGTAATATTATCCATATAGCACATACCCTGAAGAGAATCTATAGTACAATTTACAAATTTAATGTTCTTTGAATTCCAACCTAAGTATTCACCAATGATGGTTGAATCATATACAACTACATTTTCACAATTCCAGAATGAATCCTTTGAATTCATTTTCGCATTGTGTATCTCTATATTACAAGCTCCATCAAAGGCATAATTACCTGCAAGAGTAAAATTCTCAACTTTAATATTCTTTGAATTCATGCAAAAATAATTACCTTTAGCCACTACATTTTTAAGTGTAATATTTTCACATGTCCAGAAGGTTTCCTCTGCATTAGGAAGTGTAACATTTTCCAAATAGATATCACTAGATCTTCTAAATTGCTTAGGTGCCTCAATAAAGGAATCGATGATTCTTAAATCATGTGTATACCAAATACCACTTCTTGCGGTATCTAGCCATGTTGTATTAAATACCTCTACATGATTACAATACCAAAGTGGATATTTCCATTTGAAGATGCAATTTCTTAATTTTATATTTCTGGGTTCCTTTAAAGGAGATTCTCCATCCATAAATGTAGAATCCACAATTTCTAAATCCTTTGAATTATATAATGCTCTTTCGCCAACAAATAGGCCTTGTTCTAATTTTTTCATAGGTCAACCTCACACAAATGTATTATACATTATTTCAAATTCTTTTAAAAGAATTCTAAATTATATAACATTGTGTATTACAAATAATGCTTCATTGTCTCATAAATCCAATACGAAAACCTTGTTTTTGGATAGTTTTTTTCATATTCTCTTATTCTTTTATAAAGAGGCAATCCATCTGATACATCATGCCATATATCGATAAATGCATAATCGATAGATGAATCAAAATGCTTGAAATAGCTGAAGCAATCCTCTTCAATTATTTTAATTTTATCTTTGTTTTTTATTTGAGGTAATATATATTTTTGGAATAATTCAATGACAGATTTATCTCTTTCAATTACTGTAACGGACTTAACATTATCCTTATTTGCAACCATAAATGTATAATATCCAAGCCCAAGACCAATGGTTAAGACATTCCCAAATGCTTCCTCTATTGGCTTTTTCATCGTATTGATTTCATTTGGTGTAACGCTCATCCAAAGACGATTCCCCTCATATACCGCCGGGTAATAAAAGGGCTTATCAAAATAGCCTAAGGATGGAACTACCTTATCCTCAAGCTCTATAAAATCATCCTTAACAAATAATTCAAATGGTTCATATTTATCTAAAGAAAATCTCCATTTACCTATTTTTTTATTTGGGAAATGAATGGTTTTATAATATAAATCATTTTGATATTCCTTTAAATCTAATAAGGATAAATTATCTCCAAAATAATTCTTTAAATTATAATCCTCTATATTTAATATCTGTATAAGTAGGCTTCTATAGGCTAATTCTATAGGTAGCCCCTCCTTAACCATTTTATGGATTATATTCGTATTTATTTCTTTAGGATTATTATTTAAATAATCACTAAGTAGAGATAATATATAAAGATCATTTTTATTCATATCTTCACCTTTTTAAAAAATCCCCATAAAGATGGGGATAATTTTATTTTATATAGCTGGAACGTATGTAATCGATACTTCTCCATTATCACGGTTAAATTCGATATCCTTAACCTTAATGAAATTAGAATGTCCTTGAGTTAATGTATCCTCATCGATAACAATTTCATCAAAGAAATTATCGTTAGGAACTAGAGTTTTACCTAGGGTAAAGCTTTCAACATCAAATTTAACTTCCTTTACATAATTGGATTCCTTAACAACAGTTTCCTTTACGGAAGCATTTAATAATGTCTTTAAATTATTGATGGATACCTCTGCTAAAATATTGGATTTTGTATTTGAAGCATCAACATCAAAATATAAATTATTTAAGCCGAATTTGAATTCATATCCTCCAAGAGTAAGTGGATCTAGATTGTAGCTTTCAGCATCAAATTTATGCTGAATGATATAATTGAAGCATTCCTCACTCATTGTAACCTTTGTACCAGTAAGTGCTATAGAGGATGGATCAAGCTCATAGAATTGTGGAGTTGGAATATCATAATTAATAAAGATATTCTTTGTGTCCATAGATAAATCTAGGTGTGCATTTTCACCCTGTGTATAGCTTGTTGTAAAGGTTGCACCACCAAAGAAATCCTTGAAACGATTTGTACCACTAAATTTTTCAATTTGCTGATTCAAATCTAAATTTAATGTTAAATTTTCAATATCAAAGATGTCATTCTTGCTATCCTTAAATAAAGAGAATTTATTGAAGAAGCCTTTTACGAAGCCTGCAGAAATGCTCATTTTATTACCAAGCTTTAATTCTCCAAGCTTTAAATATAATACATTATCTACAATAGATGGTGCTTCTTCTAGTCCTAGGGTTATCGTTGTGTTATAAAAGCCAAAGGCACTTCCTCTAGCAACGACACCAAAGTTATTATTAACCTCCTTAAATTCAATGGAATTCAAGGAAACAACACCATTTTGAATGATTTTATCTGTACCACCATCCTTTAAATAGGTTGGGTTATTAATCGATTCATTTGTTCTAATGATATCCGTAACACAATCATTGATGTCTTGGTAGGTAAAGCTAAAATCAATCTTGTTATTTTCACTTGTTGGTCTATCCTCTTTTTGAATTAATGCAATCTTATCTAAGGATTCATAAATACCCTTTCCTAATAGACCATCAAGAGTTGTTAAATCCTCACTTGGTTTATAATCTGGTGTACTATTATCACTGATTACAAGTAAAAATACAATAACTGCAACCACTAAAACTAAGATGAGGATTAATAATGCCTTAAGTATCCCTTTTAAAAGCTTCATATTACTACCTCGTGAATTTTGAAATTAAAAATAAAGATAAAAGTGTTAAAACTGCACCGACAGATGCCAAAATAATACCAAAGATTCTGTATGCTTCAGACCCAAATAGGGCAATGCCAACCCATAGCATAGATACAGCAAGTGCAGCTATAAAGCAAATGAATGTAAGCTTCGCATTTGAAGCCTTAGAATGAGACTTTTCTAAAGATGTTTTCTTCTCCATAATACCCCTCCTAGCCTATAATATTAAAGCCAATTAATATAAATAATACTAATACAAGAGCTTGTAATAATAAGGATAAATATATCGTGAAGGAAAAATAGGATTTATTGGTTTTATGATGTGCAACAAGTCTACCAATGAATCCACCAAGTGCACCACCAAATACAACACTAGAAAGTAATGTTTTTTCTTTAATTCTTACCTCACTATGATTCTTCTCTGCCATCTTCTTATCCTTAAGGAATAAAAAGAAGGTAAATAAGCTCATTAAAGCTAAATATGCAATATAAATAATTAAAACAATTTTTTGATATGTCATATGTATTCACTCCTCTTTTGGACAAACCTATTATATCAAAAATGAGGAAAAAATAAAATAAAAATGAGGACATTAATCCTCATATAATATAATTTCACCTGATTCAATCGTTTTTTTAACATCGATTACTCTTTGATTGGAAGAACCAGCATACTTAAGCCTTGGATCCTTTTTATCTACCATAAATCTTCCATCGACTAAGACATCTATGTATTTGAATATTTCCTTATTTGGAATTTCATCAAATAAATAGCCACTCCAAGCCCAAAGAGTTTTCTTTGGATACATTTCCTTAAAGCGCCTTGCAAGATGTATTGTACCATCTATATTTAAAGGATGCATGGGCTCTCCACCTAATATGGAAAGCCCATCAATATAATCTTCCTTGCAAAATTCTAATATTTTATTTTCAATATCTAAAGTATATTCCTTACCTAAATTGAAATCCCAGGTTTCAGAATTGAAGCAGGATTTACAGTGAAACATACAGCCTTGAAAAAATACAGATACTCTTACACCAGGTCCGTTAGAAATATCCATTTTACGAACCTTATTGTAACGCATTATAGATCACTATCCTTATTATCTAAGTGAACAACTCTTTCCTTGATTTCCTGAGTTCTACCCTTATTCCAGAAGTTCGTGCCAATATAGCCACAGGTTCTTCTTGCAACATTAAGTAGCTTATGGTCTCTACATCCACAATTTGGACAATACCATTCTAAATTCTCATCAAGCTTAATCTCACCATTATATCCACATGCCTGACAATAATCCGATTTGGTATTTAATTCAGCATACATAATATTATCGTAGATGAATTTAACAACATTCATTACAGCATCGATATTATTATTTAAATCAGAGGTCTCAATATAAGAAATTGCCCCACCTGGAGATAGACGCTGGAATTCACTTTCAATCTTTAATTTCTCATAAGCATCAATTTCTTCAAATACAGGTACATGATAGGAATTTGTAATATAGTCTCTATCGGTAATACCCTTAATGACACCAAAGCGATCCTTTAGGCACTTTGCAAATTTATAGGTTGTAGATTCAATTGGAGTACCATAAACAGAATAATCAATATCCTCCTGGGCCTTCCATTCCTTACATTTATCATTTAATAATTGCATTACCTTAAGACCAAATTCCTTACCCTCACCACCATCTGTATGAGAGTGACCAGTCATATATTTAACACATTCATATAATCCAGCATAGCCTAAGGAAATTGTAGAATATTCACCATGAAGCAATGGCTCAATGGATTCCCCCTTCTTTAATCTTGCATGAGCACCATATTGCCATAAAATTGGAGCAACATCAGAGGTTACCTTAGATAATCTCTTATGACGAATTTGAAGTGCTCTATGGCAAAGCTCTAATCTCTCATCCATAATCTT
>JAFPIE010000147.1 GCA_017388605.1 Acholeplasmatales bacterium
GAAATTATAAATAAATTTAAGAATACAACCAATACAAAGTTTGGATTCTTTGTGATGGGTGGAGTATTCTCTGAGGGTATTGATTTTATAGGAGATGCCTTATCAGGAGTAATTATTGTAGGAGTAGGACTTCCTATGGTATGTGATGAAAATAATATATTAAAGGAACACTTTGATATAGAATATGGTAAAGGATTTGAATATGCATATATGTATCCTGGCTTTACTAAAGTTATTCAGGCTGTAGGTAGAGTTATTAGAGATAAGAAGGATATGGGGATTGCCATATTAATGGATGAAAGATTTACCTATTCTTCCTATTTAACCTTATTTCCACCACATTGGAAAAATAAAAAGGTAATTACAAACACTTACTTATTGAAAAAGGAACTATTAAGTTTTTATAATATAGAAAAATAAAGGAGAAAAAATATGAAGCTAGAACCAATTGTTACATCATTATTAGATACAGATTTATATAAATTTAATATGAATCAGGTTATCTTCCACAAGCATACAAATTTAAATGGAGTTTATCATTTTAAATGTAGAAATGAAGGAGTAGTATTTACTAAAGAAATGCTAGATGAAATCAATGAGCAAATTGATTATCTATGTAAGCTAACATTTAAGGAGGATGAGCTTAATTATTTAAGAAGCATTCGTTTCATTAAAAACGACTATGTTGAATTCTTAAGATTATGGCATCCTATTCGTGATTATGTAACTACAAGCTTAGATAATGGTAATTTAAAGATTATTGTTTCTGGTCCATTATTTAGTGCAATGCAATTTGAAATCTATCTTTTAGAAATCGTTAATGAGGTATATTTTAGATTTCAATATAATTACACGGAATTATTAGCCTCTGCTAAGGAAAGATTAGCTAAGAAGATTGAAGCCTTTAATACAGGTAAATATACCTTCAAATGGGCTGAATTTGGCTGTAGAAGAAGATTATCTAAGGAATTTGAAGGCTATGCCTTAAAGGAATTAAAGGATAAAACAAAGAATATGGTTGGTACATCCAATGTATATTATGCATATAAATATAATTTAACTCCAATTGGAACCTATGCACATGAATATGTTCAAATGTTCCAAGGAATTGATTCTATTCCTCTAGCATATACAAATTATTATGCTATGAAGGATTGGTATACAGAATATGAAGGAGATAATGGTACTGCCCTTACAGATACCGTTACTACCGATTTATTCTTAAAGGATTTCAATAGATCTATGGTAAATAACTATAGTGGTGTAAGACACGATAGTGGAGATCCATATGTATGGGGAGAAAAGATTTTAGCACATTATAGAAAATTTGGTGTAGACCCTAAGACAAAAATGCTATTATTCTCGGATTCCTTAAATTTTGATAAGGCACAGGAAATTTATGAATATTTCAAGGATAAATGTAAGGTATCCTTTGGTATTGGTACCTTTGTAACAAACGATACAAAGGTGGATGCTTTAAATATTGTAATTAAGCTACAATATGTAAATGGTAGACCAGTAGCTAAAATTTCTGATGCGCCAACAAAGGCAATGTGCGATGACGAAAAGTATTTTGAGTATTTACAAGAGGCAGTAAAATTTAGACTTGAAAGAGAGAAATAATTATGGATGTTTTAATTGTTGTTGACATGCAAAATGATTTTGTTACGGGCACATTAGGCTCTAAGCATGCACAAAATATCGTTTTACCTCTAAAGGAATATTTAAATAGCCTTAGTGAGGATACCTATGTCATTTTAACAAGAGATACACATGATGAATCCTATATGGAATCAAATGAAGGCAAACATTTGCCTGTTCTTCACTGTCAGTTTAATACATGGGGCTGGCAAATTGTTGATGAACTAAAGGATTGTAAATATAATAGAATTATAAATAAACCAAATTTTGGTATTGGTAGTGGAACCTGGAGAAATATATTAAAGGATATTGATGTTAAATCAATTACCTTAGTTGGACTTTGTACAGATATTTGTGTAATATCGAATGCATTATCCTTAAAGATTGCATATCCAGAAATCCCTATAAGAGTAATTGAAAAATTATGTATGGGAGTAACGAAGGAATCCCATGAAAAGGCAATTGCTACAATGAAAATGTGTCAGGTAGATATAATATGAAGCAATATAAATTAGGACTTGTTTTAGGTAGATTTCAAGGAGTTCACATTGGCCATGAATCTATAATTGAGCATGCCTTAGCCTTATGTGATAAGGTATTAGTATTCATTGGTTCAAGTGATAAGGAAGGAACAAAGGAAAATCCTTTTCCTTATTCTATAAGATATAATATGTTACATGATATTTATAAGGATTCCATTTCTATATTTCCTTTACCGGATTTAGGTGTTGGAAATGTACCGAAATGGGGAGATTATGTCATTGAAAATGCAGTTAAGGTATTAGGTAAGCCAGATTTGATTATTTATGGTGAGGAACCAAAATTAAATACATGGTATAAGAATTATAGTGAGCTATCCTATATGAGTGTAGATAGAAAGCTTATACCTATTGATGGTACTACCTTAAGATCCTTTATAAGAAAGAATAAAAAAGAGGAATTTGAAAAATATACAAATCCTCTCATTCATAAATATTTTGATGAGCTAAGAAAATATTTATTGGAGGTGGAATAATGCTAAAGGAATATGGTTATATCAGGGTTGGTGCAATTGTAAATGAAATTCATTTATGTGATCCAGATTGGAATGCATTAGAAATCATAAGAAATTTAAAAATTGCAGAGGAAAAGGGTGTAGAAATTGTAACTACACCAGAATTATCCCTAACAGGCTATACAGCACAGGATATGTTTTTAAATGATGATTTATATCAAGGAGTATTAAAGGCAATAGAAATGCTAAAGGAATATTCAAAGAATTCCTCCTTAGTATTTATTGTTGGTGCTCCAATTAAGGTATTAAATTCTTTATATAATTGCGCATTATCCTTCTATAAGGGAAGTATTAGAGGTATTACACCTAAAACCTATATCCCTAATTATAATGAATTCTATGAGGCAAGATGGTTTAAATCTGCAAATGATTTAAAGGTTAATGAGATTAATTTATTAGGTGAGAATGTTAAAATATCGAATATGCTATGCTATCAGTGTGATAATTATGATGTATCCTATGCAATAGATATTTGTGAGGATTTATGGGTATCGAATACTCCATCAAATTTCACATCCTTAAATGGTGCTACCATTATCTTTAATTTATCTAGCTCAAATGAAACGATAGGTAAGGTATCCTATAGAAGAAAATTAGTTTCTATGCAGGCATCAAAAACATTATCTGCATATGTATATGCATCTAGTGGAATTAGTGAATCTACATCCGATATTTTATTCTCTGGTCATGCAATGATTGCAGAACCCGACGGAACTATGGTAGAAAACGAAAGATTCAAATTTGAATCGAATATGATTGTTCAGGATGTTGATATTCAAAAAATAAAAAATGATAGAATAAAGCAAAATTCTTACGCAAGGCAGGATTTTGGAATTACCTATCCAAAGTCTCATTTTTGCTTAACAACACATAAGAATGAATTATTAAGAGTATATAATAAAAAGCCATTCCTAGCTCATACTAAGGAAGGCTTAGAGGAAATCTTAAATATTCAATCCTATGCTTTAGCAAAAAGAGTAAAGCATTTAGGTAATTCTAAGATGGTTATTGGTATATCTGGTGGTGCAGATTCTACCCTTGCCTTCTTAATTACAATGAGAGTATGCAATATCTTAAATTTAGATAAAAAGAATGTAATCGCAATTACTATGCCAGGCTTTGGTACTAGTGGTAGAACCTATAATAATTCTAAGACCTTGATTCAATCCTACGGTGCAGATTTTAGAGAAATATCCATTAAGGATGCATGTATTCAGCATTTTAAGGATATTGACCATAAGGATGGTGTATTTGATATTACCTATGAAAATACCCAAGCAAGAGAAAGAACACAAATTTTATTTGATGTTGCAAACCAAGAGGGTGGAATCGTTGTAGGTACAGGTGATTTATCTGAGCTTGCCCTAGGGTGGGCTACCTATAATGGAGATCATATGTCCAATTATGGTATTAATTGTTCCATTCCAAAAACCTTAGTAACTACATTAATAAGACATATTAAGGATTCTGAAGAGGGCATTATAAAAAAGACATTAGAGGATATACTAGCAACTCCTATTTCTCCAGAATTATTACCACTTGATGAAAATGGTAATATTAAGCAGGAAA
>JAFPIE010000148.1 GCA_017388605.1 Acholeplasmatales bacterium
CCATCGCTGAAATTAAAGAAAAGCTGCATGAATTATATAAAGCTTCTCCTATAATTCATGTAGATGTTTTACAAAAGAGAAAAAGGGTTAAAAACGCAATGGTTAAGATTAATGGTATATATGATTATTTTGTTTCGGTTGAGGCAGATATAAATAATTATATTGAGAATTTTTCAATTACCTTTGTCGATGTATTAACTAAGAATATTATCATTCGTGAATTAGAAATGTAAAAAAATTAAAATTTTGTTTTAATTTCGATGTACTTTATGATATAGTATATATGCTTGCTTCTTTAGTACATCGGTAGTACGCGGCCATGGTAAGGCTGAAAGGCTGGTTCGACCCCGGCAAGAAGCACCATTTTAAAGATTGCGGCATTTGCCGTTTTTCTTTTTTAAGAATTTAAGGTGATATTATGGAAAGATACCAAGAAATTGAAAGATCAATTATAAAAACATATCGAGGAAGATTATGGGCTCCATTTATTAAAGCTGTTAAGGAATATGAGCTTATCAAGCCTAATGATAGAATTTGTGTTTGTATTTCTGGCGGTAAGGATTCTATGCTTATGGCAAAGCTTTTCCAGGAATTAAAGAGACATTCTGATTTTGAATTTGAGGTTAAGTATTTAGTCATGAATCCTGGCTATAATGAAATGAATCTAAATCAAATTAAAAAGAATATAGAAATATTAAATATTCCAGCTGAAATTATTGATACGGATATCTTTGAAATTGCCAATAATCAAGAGAAGAATCAATGCTATTTATGTGCTAAGATGAGAAGAGGAGCATTATATAAGCTTGCTAAGAATCTAGGCTGTAATAAGATTGCCTTAGGACATCATTATGATGATGTCATTGAAACCATTTTAATGAATATGCTTAATGCGGGTTCCTTCCAAACGATGCTTCCAAAGCTACATAGTGATAACTATGAGGGTATGGAATTGATTCGTCCATTATATTTGATTAGAGAAAACGATGTCAAGGCTTGGGCAAAGGCGAATGATTTAAGATTCATTATGTGTGCTTGTAGATTTACAGAGGCTTGCTCTGTTGATGGTGAAATTAATGCAAGCAAACGATTAACGACAAAGCATTTAATTCAGGAATTAAAAAAGAATTATAATGCAAATGTAGAAAAGAATATCTTTTCTGCAGCATCGAATGTAAATATGAATAAGATTATTGGATTTAAAAAGGATGGAGTTAAGCATTCCTTTTTAGAGGAATATGATGAATAGGATAGAAGGCTTTAAATAAGCCTTTTATTTTATTAAAAAAGTAATATCTTTTCTATAAATCCTTATGTTATAATGGATATGAAAGGTACGGTGATTAAAGTGGTAAAATATATTGGTGTTGATGATAGAAAAATAGACTTATTTGAAAGTCAGTTTGTAGTTCCAGAGGGCATTAGCTATAATAGCTATTTAATTTTGGATGAAAAGATTGCAATTATGGATACAGTGGATATTCATTTTAAGGATGAATTTTTAGCAAAGCTTAAGGAAGCTTTGGATGGTCGTATGCCTGATTATTTAGTTGTAGATCATATGGAGCCTGACCATTCGGCATCCATAAAGGCTTTAGTTGAAGAATATCCTAATATAGAGGTTGTTGGTAATCAAGCAACATTCAAAATGATTAATCAATTCTTCCCAGGCTTTACCTATAAGCAAATGCTTGTGAAGGAAGGAGATGTATTATCCTTAGGTAAGCATTCCTTGAAGTTTGTTTTTGCACCTATGGTACATTGGCCTGAGGTAATGATGAGCTATGATGCTTATGATGAGTGCTTATATAGTGCGGATGCATTTGGTAAATTCGGTGCCTTAGATTTCGATGATCCTGAGGGATGGGCATGTGAGGCAAGAAGATATTACTTTGGTATCGTTGGTAAATTTGGTGTACCTGTACAAAATCTACTTAAGAAGCTTGCGGGCACTCCACTTAAGGTGATTCGTCCACTTCATGGACCAGTATTAGATTCCAATTTGGATTATTATATTCATTTATATGACATTTGGAGTAAGTATGAGCCTGAGGCAGATGCTGTTACGATTTGCTATACCTCTGTATATGGTAATACTAAAGAGGCTGCAGAGCTTTTAGCTTCGAATCTAACTAAGGAATATGATATTTTTGACCTTGCAAGAGATGATTTCCATGAGGCAATTGAGGGTGCATTTGAAAACAAATATTTAGTTTTAGCTACAACTACATATTGTAGTGATATTTTCCCTAAGATGCTTGATTTCTTACATGCACTTAAGGAAAGAGGATATCAAAATAGAACCATTGCCATCATTGAAAATGGCTCATGGGCACCACAGGTTAAAAAGATTATTTTAGAATTCATTACATTGAATTTTAAGAATATCGTATTAATTCCAAGAACTGTTACAATTAGAAGTGCATTAACAGAAGAAAATAGACAAGAAATTGTTGAATTAGCTAAGGAATTAAATAAGTAGTAAAAATGGATTTAAGGAAGTATAAATTATATATTTTAGACTATGATGGCTGCCTAATTGATTCACTCCCTATGTGGAGGGATTCTGCATCAAGCTATATTAAGCATTTGGGATATACTCCCAAAGAGGATTTAGATGAAAGAATTCCTATATTCACAGATCTTTATTGCGCGGAGCTTATAAAGGAAGAATATCACTTACCTATGACGATAGATGAGATTATGAAGGGTATAGATGAATATGTAGATTATATGTATCCTAGGGTCCCCTTAAAGAAGGGCTCCTTAGATATTTTATCTAAGCTTAAATCCTTAGGTAAGATTATTGTCGTATTATCTGCCTCAGGAGATCATATCCTAGATTTATCTATGAGAGCCTTAGGTATAAAGGAATATTTTAATGATGTTATATCGGTTTATAACCATGAAACTCTATCTAAGGGTAATGGTAGCGCAATGGAATATGTAAGATTAAAATATAATATTTCTAAGGAAGATATTTTAATGATTGATGATTCCTTATCGAATGTTATAGGGGCAAAGGAATATGGTATAGATTGCATATCTATCTATGATGAATATAGTTCTAAAAACAAGGAAGAAATGTTAAAAAGTAATTCCATGGCATATATGAAAATGGAG
>JAFPIE010000149.1 GCA_017388605.1 Acholeplasmatales bacterium
GATTGCTACAACAAGCCAGTATTTATGGAATATGTGGAAAGAATTGATAAATACGGAAATGGTGAGGCAAAGGATATGATCGTATTAAATATCTCTCATTTCAATTTATATAATGAACTTTATGGTAAAGAAGAGGGCGATAAGGCCTTAGTATATATTTCCAATATTTTAAAGGCTATCGCATTACAAAATAATGGTATTGTATCTAGAATACAGGCAGATTATTTTGCATTATATGTCAATCATTTAGAGGATTATGATAAGGTTATTGATTATATTCATAAGGAGCTAAAGGAAAAATATAATGCTTCAAATATATCGATTCGCTTAGGTATTTATTCTTCAAATAAAAGGGAAGAATCTGTTGATGCAATTATCGATAGAGCGAAAATGGTTTGTGATGAAATTAGAAGTGTAAATACAAAATATTATAATATTTACAGTGAGGAATATCAGAAAAACCAATTATTTAAGGAAAGATTAAATCATGATTTTGAAAAAGCCATTGAAAATCATGAATTCTGTGTATATTTCCAGCCTAAGATTAGCATTCAAGGAGATAGCTATAAATTGTCCTCTGCAGAGGCCTTAGTTCGCTGGATTCACCCAGAGCTAGGCTTTATTTCTCCAGGTATGTTCATTCCACTATTTGAGGAGAATGGTAATATAAAAATATTAGATCAATATGTATGGAGGGAAGCTGCAAGAAAGATGAGAGAATGGTATTTGAAATATAATATCATGCTTCCGGTTTCAATAAATGTATCTAGAATTGATATGTTTGACCCAAAGATTGTAGATATCATAACCTCTATTGCAAAGGAAAATGAAATTGATCCAAAGGATTTATATTTAGAGATTACAGAATCTGGCTATAATAATGAAACCAGTCAAATCATTGGAATTATTGATGAATTAAGAAGTAGAGGCTTTAAGATTGAAATTGATGATTTTGGTAGTGGCTATTCCTCCTTAAATACACTTGCTACCCTATCCTTTGATGTTTTAAAACTAGATATGAAATTCGTTAAGGATATGTTTAAAAATGATAAGACATTAAAGATGGTTGGAATTGTATCCGATATTGCAAAATATTTGAATGTAAAATTAATTGCTGAGGGTGTTGAGGAGAAGAATCAATTAGAAAAATTGAAGGAATTGAAATATGATGTCATTCAGGGATATTATTTTTCAAAGCCTGTTTCAAGTATTGAATTTGAAAAATTCTTTGGAAAGGAATTTAAATAAATGCTAACTATAGAAAAATTAAAGAAGTATGGAGCGAATGTAGAAGAGGGTGTTTTAAGATGTGCTAAGAATGAAGCCTTGTATATAAGGCTTGTTGGCATGATACCAAACAACCCTGGATTCAATAAATTATATGAAGCAATCAAGCTTAAGGATTATGAGAATGCCTTTAGTGCATCTCATGGCTTAAAGGGTATTTTAGCGAATTTATCCTTAAATCCATTATTAAAGCCTATTGTAGATATAACAGAGCATTTAAGGAATAAAGAGGATATAGATTATACAAAGTATGTTTCTTTAATTGAAGAAAAAAGAAAAGAATTAGAGGAATTAATGAAATAAAAAAAGAAGAACTATTCGTTCTTCATAAATGTTAGCTTTATAGTGAAGGAATCACTATAAAACCAATAGGCATCCTTATATCTTCCGTAGCTTACTTCTACGCTTGTTCCAAGCTTTATTTCCTTTTCATAATCAATTTCTAGCATTTTAGGGGTATGATTTTTGATATAGGATATAGGAATAAGACCTAATATAAAATCAATATAGGATGCATTATTGATGTGACCATTCATATCACAATTTGAATAATTGGCTTGAAGGGTTGCTTTAAGCTTTAATTTTGGCGGTATGAGCTTTCTTGGAAAGGAAAGCTCATTTTCTTTTTCCTCTCCTGTAATATTCATATCAAAATCACTAGAGGGTATATACTGCCTACTCTTAGAATGAATTAGGCTCCATATGGCAACACCTTCAATATATAATTTATGATCTCCTTCCATTCTATAATGCTTTGGAAATAGAGATTTAAGGTTTTTGTTTGACCAGGTGGTCATTTCAATTTCCTTATTGAAAAGAGGAAGCTCATGAATGATGAATCTTTGCTTACCAATGACAAAAAGAAGCTTGTTATGATCCATTGTATTTATGCTATAGCCAAAGGCTTCCATTTCCTTAATGGATAATTCCTGGCTGAAGGCTAAAAGCCTATTGAGCTTTAATCTTTTATCCGCGCCTACATCAATACTTAATAGCTTTCTTTTTATTGAATACATTTGCACCCCCTTAGAATTTCTTTAAGAATATCTCCAACGGTTTCCATTTTTATCCATTTTTTCTCTGAAATTTTTATTTCAAATGCCTCTTCAATTTTACACATTAGGTAGATGAAGGTAATGGAATCTAGTGATTTTTGCGTGTTTATTTTTGTATCTAAATCAATTTCTATTTCTTGGAATTCTAAAACATTTTCCTTTAGGATTTGTATAAGCTTATCTTTAATTTCTTCCTTAGATTGTATAATATTTGCCATAGTAACCTCTATTCATTAAAATTAATTTCATATCTTTTAACCTTACCATTACTCTTTTTTGGTAAGCCTTCTGGTATTGCTATAACACGAACAATTCTTTTTGATCTTGGCTGATTACTATTGTATTCATCAATATCATCCATATAAGAATCAATTTCGCTTTTATATACTTTTCCTAAGCATAGTACGACATTGCCGTCCTTATCTGTACCTAAGGCAAGCTCGTTTACACCAAGACGTCCCATTAATTCCTCTTCAACCTCAGGTAGAAATACCTTAGTACCATCAAGAAGAACAAGGGTGTCCTTTTTTCTACCCTTTAGGTGTAATAAATGATTGTCATCAAAGGCACCTAAATCCCCTGTTTTAAAATAGCCATCCTCGGTAAATAAATCCTCATATCCACTATTATTTGGATAATATCCCTCAAAAATAGTTTCCTCGGATTTTACTAATATTTCATAATCATCAGCTATTTTTATATCATCTAATGGACAAACACTAAAGGCTCTTGGGTTATCCCCTAAGGATAGCGCAACTCCAGAGGAGGTTTCCGTAAGCCCGTAGCCAAAGGATACGCGAATGCCCATACAGGATATTGCAGTTAAAACGGGATTTGGGCAATCTCCAGCACCAATTAACACTAATTTTAATTCCGGGTTAAATAATTCCTTTAAAGCCAAAAATGCAGCCATTTGGGGAACTAAGCTCACTGCCGTTGGCTTAAAATAATCAAAATCATGGAAGATATGATTCATACCTCTAGATAGTATGATCGAGGCTCCATTTTCCCATGCCCAAAGCCATGCGCAAATAAAGCCAAATACATGGGATAGGGGTAAGCAGCATAATAGCTTGTCCTGAGGCTTAAGCTCAAGTAGGCAGGATCCATTATAAACTGCAGCACAAAGCTTTTCCTCCGTTAATATTACAGCCTTTTCCTTTGAGGTAGTACCAGAGGTGAAAAATAGGATTTTTCCTTCCAGTGGAGTATCCATGGCTGGGGGAAGCCTTAGATTGTTTTTTATATCCTCACTACCAATAATTAAATCACACCCGACGGTAGAGATTTCTTCTTGGATTAGGGATATATCATCCGATGGGGATAATAAACAAATCGTGATTCTATTATGGATATAGGCTAAAATAGCAATAAGGGTATCAAGCCTTCCATCACAAAGGATTCCTACACATTTTTTATCCTTTATAACAGGATAGGTTAATACTCTATTTTTAATATGCCTATAGGTTAAGCTTAAAATTTCTCCATTATCATCATAGGATAATGCTAATGCATGCTCATACTGATTACTTATCATATCGAGTATGGTTTTATATTTTGTTTTGGTATACATAAATACCTCCTATTAAATTTCCTTTTTTTATCGAATATGTCTTTCTTTTAGTATAATATTTTTTAAAACTTTATGCAAATAGAAGTAGAGGCTTTACAAAACAATATTGGATTATAACGCCATTTTTAAAACATTTGTCAAAATAATGTTTTTATAGTATAATCTATAAACGAAGTTTAAGATTAAGGATTAGGACTATGAAATCGAATTACACACCAAATTTTTACAAGGACATTCCAATTCCATATTTTGTATGCTCGGTTGAATTAAATTCCGATAGCTCCCTTAAGGATGTTATTTTTAGCTATGTCAATGTAGAGTTTTGTAAGGTTGCATCTAAGAAGGAAAAGGATCTAATTGGAAAATCATTCTTTGAAATATTCCCCAAGTCCTATCAAACCTGGTGTGATGAATTTTATAGAGCTGCATATTTAAAGGAAAAATTCTATAGCTTTAGATTCTTAGTAGATTTAGAATATTTTATTGCTTATTCTATGGCTCCTACAAATGAAGATGGTCATATTAGCTGTGTATTCTTTAATATCGATGAGCAAAA
>JAFPIE010000150.1 GCA_017388605.1 Acholeplasmatales bacterium
ATGCATTTGATATGCACAGGATACTGCAGCATTACAAATAGAAGATAAGAAATCCTCACCTAAATCTAGGTTACATTCCCAGAATCTACGCTTGTAATCGATATTAGATTCTGTATATTCAGCAATATCCTTCATAGCTGTAACCGATTGAAGTGGATACTTACCTGCAGCAGATTCTCCAGATAGCATAATAGCTACAGTCTTATCATAAATTGCGTTTGCAACATCGGAAACCTCAGCACGAGTAGGTCTAGGGTTTTGCTGCATAGAATCTAGCATTTGAGTTGCAGTAACTACAATCTTACCCTTCTTGTAGCACTTTTCAATTAATTCCTTTTGAATCTTTGGAAGCATCTTGAATGGAACCTCAACACCCATATCACCACGGGCAACCATGATACCATCCGATACCTCAATGATTTCATCCATCTTAGAAATACCTTCTGTATTCTCAATCTTAGAAATAATACGAATCTTTCCAGAAGTATCATATTTATCTAATAATTCACGAATAGCTAATACATCCTCAGGTCTTCTTACGAAGGATGCAGCAATATAATCTACACATTCTTGAATACCAAAAATTAAATCACTTCTATCAACCTCAGAAATATATGGCATATCTACAATTACATTTGGAATATTGATAGATTTACGGTTGGATAATGTTGCATTATTTAATACCTTTGTAACAACATTCTTACCCTCAACACGAAGAACCTCAAATTCAACCTTACCATCGTCAGCTAGGATTAATGTACCTGGCTTATTAACATATAAAGCTAAATCAGGATAAGTTAAGCCTACCTTAGTTTCATCGCCAACTAAATCATAATCGCTACAGAAGGTAAATTCTTGACCTTCCTTAAGCTCAACCTTGCCATCCTTAAATAATCTAACACGAATTTCAGGACCCTTAGTATCTAGTAATATAGGTAGTGGAACACCAAGCTCACTTCTTACCTTCTTTACACGATCCATTCTGACCTTTTGTTCTTCATGAGTACCATGTGAGAAATTTAATCTTGCACAGTCAAGACCATTTAAAATCATTTTCTTTAACATCTCTTCGTCATCACATGCAGGACCAAGAGTACAAATTATTTTTGTTTTACGCATAGAATATCACCTCGTCCCTTATAGTTTACCACAAAAAGATGGTTTGTGATAGATAATTCACTAGATAATTTAATAAGAAAAATAAAAGCACTTCTAAAATTAGAAATGCTCGAATTTTATTTAATATACAGGATATACCTGATTCTTTCCATTATATTTTGCTTGATATAAGGCTTGGTCTGCTCTATAGAAGATTTCTTCTGATGTCATTTGAGCCTCCTTAACATTATAATAGCCAATGGATAAGGTAACTCTTGTCCCATCAGAGAATAAAGAATCATTATCTGCAACAGCCTTTCTTAATACCTCAAGTGCTGCAACATTCGCATCTGGGTTTGGGTTATTAAAGATGATGGCAAATTCATCTCCACCATAACGGAAAGGAACACCACTCTTATCAATTGCAGCAACAATAGTATCCGATACATATTTTAAAATGTCATCACCAACACCATGTCCATAGGTATCATTGATGTTTTTAAAATCATCAATATCTAGCATTGCAATCGCAAAGCCTCTTTTATCTCTTCTTGCTTTAGAAAGCTTTGCCTCTAAAACATTATAGAAGCTTGTATGATTTTGAAGGCCTGTTAGACCATCCGCTCTATTTTCCTTAGATAATTTTGCATTTTCACTTTGCATTTGAACTAAGATTTTTTCTCTTTGTCTATGGATTTGAACATCTAAGAATACAATGACTGCAACAAGTATTGAAGTAAATAAAACAACAACTGCACTACCCCAAATGTAAATATTACCACTTCTTGGTGCATCTATTTTCAAATACATACCCGCAATTGTTGAAATCAATATACCTAAGGTAGATAAAATATTTCCATATGCAAAGGACTTATAATCTAAGAATAATATAGAAACTAAAATAGGAATGACAAATACTGCAAGCATAGCTAAGAAATAGTGATGAACAAGTGCTAAGACTAAAGCAATTAAAAATAAGCTTGTAATAACAACATAGTTTTTAATATGTGGTTGAATCTTTTTACTTTTTAAAAGGAATAGTGTAACAACAATTACAACTAAATTACTACCTGCAGGTGCAATTACATAAGGTAGGAAATAGCCTAAAAATAGATCCTTAGTAAAATTAGGGCTTTGTGTAATAAAAATACCTAAAATTAATTCAATTAAGGTAACTATTGCCCACCCTGCAATGAAAATAATGTTGATTGTATTGATTAATTTACCATATATTTCATCGTAAATTCCATTATCATTCATTTTTTAAACCTCCTTATAAAATAGTTCTCAATATGAGTAAAAAGGTTAATACAACAGAAATAAGGAATCCATGTATTGCACCTCTTCTTGCTTTAAATGCTAAATCTGGCTTTTTATACAAAAACAAGAAAAATAATATTAATCCTACGATAGGAAATAATAGTCCCAAAAAATACCATCCAATCGATGCCCTAGACATATCGATATCCATTAAATTCATATTTTGATTGGTATTTGTGATATCTTCTTCTTTTTCTTCTTCAATTTTAGAATCAATATTTATGAATTCATCATTAAAATCAATGGGAGATCCACAATGACTACAAAAATTAGAGTTATTGGGTGTCTCAAAGCCACATTTCTTACATTTCATATAGTTAAATCCCCTTTTTTATAGGTGATTAAAAGTATATACCAAATTGAATATTAAGTCAACTTTCGACATATTTTTATTCTGCCGTATGGAATTCTATAAAACAAAGTTCATTTATTTATTATATCATCTAGATATTAAAATTACTATTACCAATAAGGAAAAAAGATACATTTATAAACTATTTGTTTAAAAGAGTGAAAAAAAATGAAAAATAAAAACACTGAATAAATCCAGTGTTAAATCCTAAGTGGTGCCGACTATAGGAATCGAACCCACAACCTACTGATTACAAGTCAGTTGCTCTACCAATTGAGCTAAGTCGGCACGATGGTGGAGGACAACGGGCTCGAACCGCTGACCCTCTGCTTGTAAGGCAGATGCTCTCCCAACTGAGCTAGTCCTCCATATATCGTAGTTTTATTTTATTAAAATGCTTCTATTTTGTCAAACCTTTTTTATAAAAAAAGAAATGGCGCCCACTGAGAGACTTGAACTCACGACCCCCTGATTAACAGTCAGGTGCTCTAACCAACTGAGCTAAGTAGGCATAAGTTTAAATCAAAGAGAGAGCCTGGCAGCTTCCTACTCTCGCACGATCGAACGTACTACCATCGGCGTAAAAGTGCTTAACTTCTGTGTTCGGGATGGGAACAGGTGTGTCCACTTTGCC
>JAFPIE010000151.1 GCA_017388605.1 Acholeplasmatales bacterium
CAAAAGTACTGTAACATGGATGGCTATTTAGTTGGTAAAAGGGTCGTTATTTTAGGCTCTGGTGATATTGGCTTAATTATGGCAAGAAGAATGACACTAGAGGGTGCAAAGGTATTAGCGGTTGTTGAGCTTATGCCTTATTCGAATGGCTTAACGAGAAATGTAGTACAGTGCTTAGAGGATTTTAATATTCCACTATACCTATCCCATACGGTGATTGATGTTATAGGACATTCTAGAGTTGAAAAGGTTATTGTCGCTAAGGTAGATGAAAATAGAAAGCCAATTTTAGGCACCGAAATGGAATTTGATTGTGATACCTTATTGTTATCCGTTGGCTTAATTCCAGAGAATGAATTATCTAAGGAGGCAGGTGTTTTATTAGATAATAGAACGAATGGTCCTATTGTTTATGAGAATATGGAAACCTCCATTCCTGGTGTATTTGCCTGTGGTAATGTTCTTCATGTACATGATCTTGCAGACAATGCCTCTATAGAGGCTGGTAGAGCTGGTGTTGCAGCATATAATTATATTACAAAGGGAAATGACGAATCTGGTCTTTGTATTGATTTAAAGAATGGAGACGATGTTTCCTATACCGTTCCTCAAAAATTGAGAATTCATAATTTAGAGGATTCCTTAAATATCTTCTTTAGAGTAAGAAGAGTAATGAAGGATAAATATTTATATGTCGAATCTGGTGGTAAGGTATTGGCTAAGGTAAAGAAATTACATTTAGCTCCAGGTGAGATGGAATCGATAAGAATTCCTAAGGAAAAGCTTATGGATGTAGTAGATTCTATTATAGTAAGGGTAGGTGATTAATATGAAGGAATTAATATGTATTACATGCCCAAGAGGCTGTCATTTAACTGTAGATGAGGTAGCAAAAAAGGTTAGTGGTAATTCCTGCCCAAGAGGAGAAGTCTATGGGCTTCAGGAGGTATTAGACCCTAAAAGAGTTATTACCTCAACTGTAGTTATTTTAGGTTCTGATTTAAAAAGATTACCTGTTAGAACAGATAAGCCTATTTCTAAAAAGCTTATGTTTGATGTTATGAAGGAATTAGATAAAATTCAAGTAAAATCTCCAGTAAAATGTGGGGATATCATCATTAAAAATATATTAGGTACGGATGTAAATATTATATCCTCTAGAGATTTATAGGAGGAACTATGGCAGAAACAAAGAAAAGAAGATATATTATCGCACTAGATCAAGGTACTACCTCCTCTCGTGCTGTAGTATTTGATAATTCTGGTAAAATTGTCCAAGAGGTTCAAAAGGAATTTAAGCAAATCTATCCTCACCCAGGCTGGGTTGAGCATGATGCGATGGAAATCTATGCAAGCCAGTACTCTGTTATGACAGAGGCAATAGCCCAATGTGGTATCAGGCCATGGCACATCTTAGCTATTGGTATTACCAATCAAAGAGAAACTACGATTGCTTGGAATAAAGAGACAGGAAAGCCTATTTATAATGCCATTGTATGGCAGTGTAGAAGAACATCCTCTATTGTGGAAGAGGTTAGAAAGGATGGACTTCAGGATTATATAAAGGAAAATACAGGATTGGTATTAGATGCTTATTTTTCTGCAACAAAGATGAAATGGATCTTAGATAATGTTGAAGGCGCAAAGGAGCTTGCACAAGAGGGTAAGCTTATGTTTGGTACAGTAGATACATGGCTGATTTGGAAATTGACAGAGGGTAAGGTTTTTGCTACCGATTATACAAATGCTTCCCGTACTATGCTATTTAACATTAAAAAGCTTGAGTGGGATCAAAAGCTTTGTGATTATTTTGGTATTCCAATTTCATGCCTTCCTACAGTAAAGAAATCTAGTGATGATTTTGGTACGGTATCTATATTTGGATATGAAATTCCTATTGCCGGTGTTGCTGGTGATCAGCAGTCGGCCCTATTTGGTCAAGCCTGCTTCAATGAAGGAGATATAAAAAATACCTATGGTACTGGATGCTTCTTACTTATGAATACAGGGGAGCATTATGTCGAAAGTAAGAATGGGCTTGTCACTACCATAGCCGCAAGCTATAACGATAAAATTCAATATGTACTTGAGGGCTCTGTCTTCGTTGGTGGTGCTGTTGTACAGTGGCTAAG
>JAFPIE010000152.1 GCA_017388605.1 Acholeplasmatales bacterium
CTCAAGCCAGGCAGATGAAATTCAGCGTGAGCTTGATAAGCTAATTAAGGATGATCCATCCTTGAAGAAATATTTCCAAGAGGATATTGATGAGCCATTTTTTATTAAGAATCTAGAAACCGTACAGGGTGATGAAAGAGATAGAATTATCTTCTCAATATGCTATGCATATAACGAGGATGGTAAATTCATGCAAAGATTTGGTCCATTAAATGTTAAGGGTGGAGAAAGAAGATTAAATGTTGCGGTAACTAGAGCGAAGTATAATGTATCTATTGTATCCTCTATTAGATATACAGATATTAAAACAAATACAAGCTCAAAGGGTGCTTTACTATTAAGAGATTACCTTGAATTTGCTGAAAATGTTGTTGCAGCAAAGAATTATACAGAGGAATCGAATGGTATTATAAGATCCGTTCAGGAATACCTAGAATCCTTAGGCTATACGGTTTTACCTCAGTATGGCTCTAGTGCATTTAAGGTTGACCTTGCGGTTAAAAAGGATGAGGATTTCATTATGGCCATTATGATTGATGGTAAGAGTGAATATTCCGATAATGTTACAGATACCTATAGACTTGAAAAGCTATTGCTTGAGCGTCAGGGCTGGAAATATTTTAAGCTTTTCGCAACCAATTGGGTAGAAAACCAAGAGGCAGAAAAGCAAAGATTATTCGATGCGTTAACGCATGATGAGGATGAGGCTACCGATGCAATTACCGTTAAGATGCATGATAGTGATGAAGAGGTAGATACCTATTTAAGAGAGGATAATACAGTAGATGTAGATGATTTCAACTTCGAAAGCTATAGAAGGTTAGATTTATTTACATCAAGAAAATCTCTTCAAAAGGGTATAGGACCTTTAGTTGAGGCATTAATTGGTGCTGAAGGACCAATTCATAGAGAATATCTTTATAAGAGAGTTGCAAATATTATGGAAAAGGAAAAGCCAAATAAGGAAATTAAAACACAGGTGGATGATAATATTCCAGCTAAGGTTTTAAGAATGGGCGATTTCTTTATGAATTATGATCAAATGAGTAAAATTAAGCTAAGACTTAATTCAGACCGTGAGGCAAACCAAATTTATGTAGATGAATATATGGATGGTATTATTGGTGTTGTAACAAAACAAAATGGTATTACAGTCCAAGGCTGCTATAAAACTTTAGTTCAGATTTTAGGCTTTGATAAGGTTGCGGCATCGACAAGAAAAATACTTGATGAAGCACTAGAATCCTTAATTCACAATAAGAGAATCGAAAGAAGAGTAGATAATTTATATCTAATCGTTTAAGAGGAGGATTATATCCTCCTTTTTCTTGTAGAATAGTGCTAAATTCAGTATAATAGTAAGAAAATGAGGGATATTATGGAAAATTATTTTGCTTATTATAAGGGTTATAAAGAAAATAAGAATATAAGAAATACAAATCCAATTTTGGTTTTAGCTAGTACTATATTACTCCTATTAACCTTAGCTTCAGGCCTCTTAGGTATTATCCTTAGCTTAGCTAAGGGGAAAAGCTTTAGTGAAATATTTAGCTTAGCCCCTATTTTGGTTATTATGACATTTTTATCCATGCTTTTTGTAATACCAAATTTTCTATTTTATTTATATTTAATAAAAAGTAAAAAAGAGAAGGCTACATGGAAGAATATTAAGGTATATTTAGAGGATAATGAGGAAATTAGCATACAGTCTAAGATAGATCAAGATATCCTTTATTTAAAAACATGGAAGATAATTTTTATTCGTAAAGAGGATATAGAAGAAATTATAAGAGAGGATAAAATCAAAATGATTTTTCATTTTGATAAGGAATATTATATTTTATTTAATGCTATCGATTTTGATGCATTAAATTTTGGGAGGTGTTTTTCTTGAATTTAGAGAAGGAAAAGAAAAAAGAGCTTAAAAGACAGGAGCGTCTTGAAAGAAAATCCTTAAAATTACAAAAAAAGGATGATAAGAAAGCCTATAAGGCTCATGAAAAGGTCTATATTGAAGAAGAAAAGGAAGAAAGAAGAAATGCTCCACTAACGGAAAGAGAGCTTGAAATTAGAAGAAAAAATGAAGCTCCAAAAAGAAGCGTGCTAGAGGAAATCGGTAATTCCGTTTCTCATGGCTTAGGTGCAGTATTCGGTATTGTTGCCTTAGTATTAATGCTTTTTAAAAGTGATACACCAATGAAGATTACAGGATCCATTGTATATGGTACATCTATGATTATCATGATGCTTATGAGCTGCCTATATCATGCTTGGAAGCATGGACTTAGAGTAAAAAGATTATGGAGAAGATTTGATTATTCCTCCATCTATTTACTGATTGGTGGGACATTTGCACCACTACAGTTAGTTGAGCTTGGACAAAACCAAAATCAGCCACTTTGGGCTTGGATTTGGTTTGGTGTAATGTGGGGGCTAATTATCGTTGGTATTACCTTTGTATCTATTTTTGGTCCAGGAAGAACAAAGGCAATTAATTTCCCGCTATATTTTATTATCGGCTGGAGCGGGGTTATGTTCATTCCCGGCTGGTGGCAGTATAACCAGGCAATTCTTTGGTGGATTTTAGGTGGTGGAATTGTGTATTCCCTAGGTATGATTCCATTCGTATTAAAGAAGGTACCGGCAGCGCATTTTATTTTCCATTTATTTGTGGTTGCAGGCGCAATTACACAATTTATTGGTATTTATACCTGTGTATATATGTGAGGTTTTTTATGAGTTTAGTAGAAGAAGCTTACGAATTTGCAAAAAAAGCCCACGAGGGGCAAAAAGATTTTGCAGGAAATGATTATATAACACATCCTATTTTTGTTGCAGAGCATTTAGATAGCGATATATTAAAGATATGTGGATATCTACATGATACGGTTGAGGATACAAATGCTACCTTAGAGGAAATAGATAAAATCTTTGGTAGTGAGGTTATGAGCGCTATAGATGCACTTACGAAAAGAGATGGTGAGGATTATTTAGGATATATCGAAAGATTAATGAAAAATCCTATTGCCATATCTGTTAAAAGAATGGATTTAATTCACAATATGGATTTATCTAGAGTGCCTAACGTTTTAGGTAAGGATTTATTTAGAATAGAGAATAAATATAAGCCTGCCTATAGAATGATTACAGGACATAATTTATTGTTATCTGAACAGCTAGACACTAAATTATCTGATTATGAATTACGTCATTTATTATTTAATATCTTATCGAAAAGATTGAAATTTGAAAGAATAGATTCCAATATTGAATATATCCTAAAGGGATATTCCAATGCAATTTCAGATCCTTTAAGGGCTTATATTGAAGGAGTATTAAAAGATGAAATATTATGCGATTAAGGATGATGTTAACCATGAAATTGTAGATTCATGGGATTTATGTAAGGAGCATTTAAAGAATTATACAAAGCCACAATATAAATCCTTTAAGAGTCTAGAAGAGGCAGAGGCCTTCATAAATGATGAAATTCTAGATGATAATATAACTGCCCCAAAGGCCTATATTGATGGATCCTTTGATAGTAAAACGAATGCATATTCCTTTGGTGGAGTTTTAATTATTGATGGTAAGGAATATCCATATAAAAAGAAATTTGAACCAGATGAATATTCCTCCTTAAGAAATGTTGCAGGAGAAATTCAAGGGGCAGGATTTATTATTGCATATGCCGTAAAAAAGGGCATAAAGGAATTACATATTTTTTATGATTATTTAGGCATTGAAAAATGGTTTACTCATGAATGGAAGGCCAATAGTAAAATTGCGATTGATTACCAATTATTAGCGGAAAGAGTAAAGGATAGAATTAAGGTTTATTTCCATAAGGTAAAAAGCCATACGAATAATCATTATAACGATTATGCAGATAAGCTTGCAAAGGAAGCATTAGGACTATAGACGGTATATCCGTCTTTTGTTTTTAAAGTAAATCATATATAATATATATGACTTTTTAAGGAGGGCTACATATGTTTAAGATATCATCCAAATATATGCCAACAGGAGATCAGCCAGAGGCAATTGATTCCATTGTTGAAAAATTTAATCATGGCGAAAAAAGACAAACCTTGCTTGGTGTTACTGGATCTGGTAAAACCTTTACTATGGCTAATGTCATTAAACGTATTGGTAAGCCAACCTTAGTTTTAGCACATAATAAAACATTAGCAGGACAGCTATATAATGAATTTAAGGATTTATTTCCAGAAAATCATGTAGAATATTTTATTTCCTATTATGATTATTATCAGCCAGAGGCTTATGTAGTATCCTCAGATACCTATATAGAAAAGGATGCTCAAATCAATGATGAAATTGATGAGATGAGGCATGCGGCAACAGCGGCATTAATGGATTATAAGGATGTTATAGTTATTGCGTCAGTATCCTGTATTTATGGTATAGGTGATCCTAGTGATTATAAGGATTCTATGCTATGCATAAGGGTTGGTGAATCCTACCCTAGAAAGAAGCTCTACCAAAGGCTTGTGGAAATGCAATTTGAAAGAAATGATTTCGAATTTAAAAGAGGAACATTCAGATATCGTGGAGATGTACTTGAAATCATTCCACCATCAGAGCATTCTAAGGGAATAAAAATAGAATTCTTTGATGATGAGGTTGAGCGTATTCGTACCTTCGATTGTGTGACTGGTAAAGCAATTGAGGATGTAATGTTTGCTAATGTATTTGCAGCAACGCACTTTGTTACGAATAAGAATAAGCTCGAAGAGGCTTTAAGACGAATTAGAGAAGAGCTTAAGGTGACGAAGGAAAAATTTATTATGGAAGGAAAGCCACTTGAGGCAGAAAGAATTGAGCAAAGAACAAAATACGATTTGGAAATGCTTGAGCAAACGGGTAGTTGTAGTGGTGTTGAAAATTATTCAAGGCATTTAGCCTTACGAGGGGAAGGGGAAACTCCTGCAACCTTACTCGATTTCTTTCCTGATGATTTTTTACTTATTGTCGATGAATCCCATGTTACGCTTCCTCAGGTAAGGGGTATGTATAATGGAGATAGAGCGAGAAAAATGAATTTAGTGAATTATGGATTCCGTCTTCCTAGTGCACTAGATAATAGACCCTTAAAATTTGAGGAATTTGATGCAAAGCTAGATAAGGCACTCTTCGTTTCTGCAACTCCTGCAGAATTTGAATCAAAATACCCAATTACAGAGCAAATCATAAGACCTACAGGATTATTAGATCCAATTATTGAGATTAGAAAAACCCTAGGTCAGGTTGATGATATCTATGCAGAAATTATAGAGCATGCAAAAAAGAATGAAAGAGTATTAGTTACAACCCTTACGATTAAGATGAGTGAGGATTTAACGGATTATTTAAAGAAAATGGGATGCAAGGTTGCATACCTACATTCCGAAATTAAAGCCTTAGAGCGTCTTGAAATTTTAAGAAGCCTAAGAGAGGGTAAGTATGATGTCTTAGTAGGTATTAATCTATTAAGAGAGGGTCTAGATTTACCTGAGGTTTCCCTGGTTTGTATTTTAGATGCGGATAAGCAAGGCTTCTTAAGAAGCGAAAGAAGCTTAATTCAAACGATTGGTAGAGCGGCAAGAAATGCAAATGGTAGGGTAATCCTTTATGCTGATACGATTAGTGATGCTATGAGAGTTGCTATTGATGAAACAAAAAGAAGAAGAACAATTCAAAATAACTATAATGTCGAGCACGGAATTACTCCAAAAACAATTATTAAGGAAATTCCTAAGTCATTAACAGTTAAGAAAATGGATGGGATCGATGAAGCAATTTCAAATGAATACCATAAGAATATGACTAAGGAAGAAAAGGAATATTTAATTTTAGAATTAGAAGAGGAAATGAAGGCCTATGCAAAGGATTTAAATTTCGAAGCAGCAGCCCAAATAAGAGATGCTATTTTAGAGCTTAAGGCTCAAAAATAAAGTGGAGGTACTTATGGAAGTTGGTAGAGTCTATAAGGTATTAATTGAAGATTATGACATGAATGGCTATGGCGTATGCCATATTGAGTCAAAAGTCGTTTTTGTTATTGGTGCTCTAAAAGGGGAAACCGTAACAGCAAAAATTGAAAATATCCATAAAAAATATGCTTTTGCAAGCATTCAAGATATATTAATTCCATCCTCTGACAGACAAACCCCTGAATGTCCATATTATGAGATGTGCGGTGGGTGTGATATGATGCACATAAAATATGAGGTAGAATGTATGATTAAGGAAGGAAAGCTAAAGCAAACCTTTCGTAAGTTTAAGGATGTTGAATTTCACCCTATTATTTCTGCAAGAAAAACCCTAGGGTATAGAAATAAGGTAATGATGCCATTTGCAGTGGATGCGGATTTAGATACCATTTATGGCTTCTTCGAAAAGAAAAGTCATAGAATTGTACCCATTGATCAGTGTATTATTTCAGATGATATCACAAATGATATCATTTATTATATCAATCGTTTTTTAAATATATTCCATGTGAAGATTTATGATGAGGATACACATAAGGGATTATTTCGTGAGGTAATGATTCGTCATACAGCAACAAATGAATATATGGTTGTCATTGTTGCAACGCATGATTATGATTTTAGTGTTTTAGTAAAATATTTAGTTGAAGAATTTAAATGTATTAAATCCATTTATTTAAATATAAACCCAGAAAAAACAAATGTAGTTTTAGGAAATAAATATAAGCTATTATATGGTAATCCTGTAATTATAGAAAATATATTAACTCATAAATTTCAAGTATCTCCACAATCCTTTATGCAGGTCAATCATGACCAATGTGAAAGACTATATGCAGAAGCATTACGTCTTGCAGATTTAAGAAATGATATGACCGTGATTGACGCATACTGTGGCATGGGCTCCATAACATTAAATATTGCAAGAAGAGTAAAAAAAGTATATGGTATTGAAATTGTTCCATCTGCAATAGAAAATGCAAAGGAAAACATGAAGCTTAATAATATTTCAAATGCAGAATTTATTTGTGGTCCATGTGAGGACGAGATTATAAAGCTTGTAAATAAAGAAAAAATTGATGCTATATTTTTTGATCCACCTAGAAAAGGCTGTGATCAAAAGTTTTTAGATACTGTCATTCAAATGAAAATTCCACAAATTATATATATATCTTGTAATGTTGCAACATGTGCAAGAGACTGTACATATCTAGAGGAAAATGGCTATAAGGTAATGGAGGCTACTCCAGTTGATTTGTTCTCTAGAACCTTACATACAGAAAGTATCATACTTTTAAACCGCAAAAATTAACAAAAAACTGCAAAAATATGCAATTTTAGTCATATTTTACAGTTTTTCTTTGCTTTTTTAAGAGATTACTCCAAATATATACAATGTCTCATGTACCTTAATGTGTGTTTGTAATATCAATAATTAGTTATGTTGACACTATAGGGCATCAATAAAGTGGGTGATAAAGTGGGTGATAAAGTGGGTGATATAAATCTTAACATCTCTCAAATAAAAGTACTGGCTGAAATAAGAAATAATCCAAATATCACTAAACCAGAATTGATGGTAAAATGTGATTTAGGAAAAACTTCAATAGATAATATTATCTCATTTTTGAGAAAGAATAATATTATTGAAAGAGTTGGATCTAATAAGACTGGATATTGGAAAGTTAATGAATAAATATATTAATGATAATAGATTTTATCATGAAAATGTATTTCTCAGATTATTACAATATTATGAGAATTATATAAGAAGGAGAAAATAGAATATGGATTGTTTTATTATTTATCAATTAATGTATTTAATTCTTGACGAATTAAACGAAGATAATAAAAATGAGACTTTGGTAACATATTTAACAGATGCTAATCCATTTATGAGAGAAGGAGAAAACTCCGTCGATGTTTTAGTTTATGATGATTTTAAAGAAAAATATGAAATTTACGAGAATCATGATGATTATTCTTACGAGTTTATATGTTTCTATTTAAAGAATCTAGATTCATTCTATGGAGATATTTTCTCTATTTTTAGTTCATTAACTAAAGATGAGTATATTGAGACTTGTAAAAATATATTGGAAAACTATCCAGAGCAATTGAAAATAGTGTGAAATTTTGAAATGTTTTTTTAATCAAACTCGATGTTTTTAATAAAAACTCTAATGTTACTTTGAGTACATACAACCGGAAAAAAAATGGATTTCATTACGATTACATTTGTCGCTAGATACATGTAGAAACAGTTTGTTCACTTGTAAAAAAATAGAAAATTATCTGAATAATTATAATGATTGATTGCTTAGAATTATCTAGGCAATCTTTTTTATTTTTTCGTTGCAATGTAAATCTAACGTGTTAAAGGTATAATGAAGATGCTCAATTGGGTACAGTAAAAATGTACAATTGAGGCATTTTTTTGTTATATAATCATCATATGCGGAGGTTAGAAAGTATGATGAATTATATAGGGCATTTAAATTATTTGAAAGGTTGTGGTATCATTCCAAACTTTAGTGAATTGGAACGTTTATATAACAAAAATCGTAGAACACTAAAAAAATACTATGATAATGGTGGTATTCCTAAAAGAAAGAAAAGAGAATATCATAGTGAGTTGGATGATTATATTGAAATCATTAAATCTAAATTTGAAGAACCAGGTAATACTAAGAAGGGCATTTATGAATTCTTGCTTGATAAATATAAAATAAAGACATCCTCCAGTTACAATATTTCAAGGAGAAAATGGATGTGGTAAATCTACATTAATAGAAGCTATTGTTATTTTATATTATTATAAGTTGCATAAAATGTTATAATGTTTTAGAATTATTTTATATTTGAATTAAAATAAGATTCTTTATAATAAGAAGGTGTTATTATGGATAAAAAAACATTATTGTTATGGATGTGTATATTAACTGCTTTAGCAGGAGCTATCAATGCTATATCTATTTTAGGATATAATGGGACAACTGTCTCCCATTTAACAGGTTTAGTATCTAAAGCGGCTATTGGTATTTCAGATGGTAACTTTACTGCTTTTTGGGATGTTACTAGAGTAATATTAGCCTTCTTAGTAGGTGCTGTTATATCTGGTTTTATAACTGGAGAAAGAGCATTCTATATGCATAAAAGATATGGTTTAATTATTGTATCTATCGGATTATTAATAATCATTTCATATTTCTTAAATGTAGAATATGGAGTATTATTGTTCGCTTTAATAATGGGCTTACAAAATGGTATGGTAGTATCGTTTAAAGGTGTAGTTGTAAGAATGACTCATATGTCTGGTAATATTACTGATTTAGGTGTATTTATAGGATATAAGCTAAGAGGAAATAAAAACGAAAAGGCTATTACAGGAATTATTCCTTTATTTGCTATTTTAAGCTTTATAGTAGGTGGAGTACTTGGTGTATTATTATTTAGAGTAATAAATAATTATGTATTCTTTGTATTCTCAGTTATCTATATTGTCTTAGGAATCTTATATTTCATATTAAGATATCACTGTGATGATAGAAACTTTAATGGCATTAAAGATGAATTAGAAACAAAAGAAGAACAATAATTATAGTTATCTGAAGGTGGCGGAGAATACAACTGGCAAGCAGACCTTGCAAGAGGCTTAGGTCTTATGATTTATTCTTTAGTTACACTTATCATTCAGGGTGTTGCTTTAAAGAAAATTGCTTGCGCTAAGGTCAAGAATGAATTCGTTGGTATTTCAGTTGTAACTATTATATTTGCGAATATATTAGCTGGTATCTTTAAGCTATTTATTAAAGCAGAAGATCTAAATTCAAGGTCATCTTATTTTGACATCAATTGATGAAAGCAAAAACGAAGAATTGGTTAAAGAACTAAATGGATTGTTAAAAAAGTAGAATACTTAGGTGGTCGAATATGAAACTAGAAGTTATTAACGTTATTTATAATGGGACAGATTATTACACAATGTTTGAAAATGAAGAATCGACTTTGTATCATGAGAATCATAAATTCATAATTTATTCTATTAAAGAAAAACTTCTTGCTTATTTTTCTTCTCAAAATGTTATTGATAATGGAATATCATATCATTTTGATGAGACAAATATTAATAATCCTATTGATTATACTGATGTTTTGAATAAATGGAATTTGCTAATGGATATTTCAAGTATTAAAAACATGCATTTTGAAGGAAATGAAAAA
>JAFPIE010000153.1 GCA_017388605.1 Acholeplasmatales bacterium
CTCCTACTTTAACGATCATGCTAATTATGCGAATCGGTCAGATTTTAAGTGTTGGATATGAGCAAATTATCCTATTAGTTGGTGATTACTCTAATGCATGGGAAACTGCAGACGTTGTATCTACATTCGTATATCGTATGTCAGGTCAGGCAGCAGGTGCTACAGGTTCAGAAGTAATTCAGCAATTAGGTATTGTAGCTGACTTATTCAACTCAATTTTAGCAATGTTCCTAGTATTAGGTGCTAATGCAATCAGTAGACGTGTATCCTCTACATCATTATTCTAATTGGAGGTATGGCGATGAAAAGATTAGACAAATCAGAAATAGTATTTAAGCTAATAGCTTATATCCTATTAACCATTTTTGCATTATGCTGTTTATATCCATTTATCTTCATATTAATGAACTCCATTTCTGCAAAGAATTATGTAGATGCTGGACAGGTAGTTATTATTCCATTTGGATTCCAGCTTAACGCGTATGTTGATGTTTTTGAAAATAAACAGTTCTGGTTAGCATATTGTAATGCTTTCTATATTACAATTTATGGTACAGCAATCTCCATGTTAGTTGGTGTTTGTGGTGCTTATGCATTATCTAAGACAAGATTAGTATTCGGTAGAGGTTTTAACTTCTTATTAACCGTTACATTATGGTTCAGTGCAGGTATTATTCCAACATACCAAAATTATGTAATGTTCCGTGATGGTTTATTCAGTGGTAATGGCCGTGTATTCTTCATCTTTGCTTTAGGTGTTAATGCATTTAATATCATCCTTTTAAGAAACTATTTCCAGAGTGTACCTCAGGAAATCGAAGAAGCTGCTACAATCGATGGAGCTACAGAGTTCCAGATCTTGACTAGAGTTTATATTCCTATTTCCAAGTCCTCAATTGTTACAGTTGCAATGTTCTATGCTGTAGAATTCTGGAATGGATATTTATGGGCACAAATGCTATTAGGCGAAAAGGATTTACCTTTAACAGCATTTATTAAATTATATTTGGATAAGACAATTAAGAACATTGAGGAATCCGGTGGAGGCCAATTAAGCTATTCTACATATTCCTTAAGATATGCATTTATCGTATGCTCTATCGTTCCAATTATCTTAATTTATCCAAAGATTCAAAAGTATTTTGCTTCCGGCGTTAATGTCGGCGGTGTAAAGGAATAGGAGGAGTAATATGAAAAAGAAAGTATTAATTTCTTCAATTTCTGCTCTTGCTGTTCTAACACTTGCAAGCTGCGGTGAGGCTGTGAAGGAAGGAAGCTATGCTAAGGGATCCGATGGAGCTTATGCATTAGTAGATTATTCCGAATCAGTTAATTATTCTGAATTAAATAATAAGGATGTAGATATCTATATCAATTATAATGGTGAATCCGGAATTACATTCCGCGGTACATCTTGGTTTAATTCCGTTGACGGAAAGACTTATACTCAAGGCTCAATTCTTCCTACATGGTCAAGAATTGCTGACTTAACAAAAACAAATATTCGTGAGGCATCAGGTTATACAGCAACATCTATTGATAATGCGTATACATCTATTGCAACTGCTGGTTATAAGAGTGAAGTTGATTCTTCTAGAAGCATCGATTTATTCTATAACTCAACAGATAATTTAAAGAAGGCTGGAAATTCTGGTACATTAAAGGACTTATATCCTTATATCTATCCAGAAGGAGATTCTACAACAGCATCTACAACAAAGATGCCTAACTTATATGCTTATTTAGAGGCTAACCCTTCCATTAAGCAATCTGTTACAGTAAGTGGTAATCATATTTACTATACACCATATCTTGATGGTGATAATGAGGTTGAAAATACATTCATTATGGATACAGAGATTGTATCTAAGGTATTATCTTCCCTAGAGGTTGGTGATACTTCTAAGAAGAATGGTGGTACAACCCCTGATAAGAATGTATTACAAACTGGTGCTTATAAGCCATTTATTCAAACAGATGCTGCAACTGTTGATGTTTATTACAATGGTGAAAAGAAGACCTATGATCTTGCTGCATCAGAGAACATCATTGCACTTCAAAATAATTTATTACAAGATGCAAATGGCTGCACTGGTAAGGATTTAGCAAATCAGCTATTTAATTACATTAAGACAAAATATGCTGCATTATTTACAGCAGGGGTATATAAGACTCCAGCAGACTTATATATTTCTGAATCTGCTGCATATAATACAGATGAATTAATTGCTTTAATGAGAGTAATTAAGGCTAATCCAGGTGTAATTACAGGTAGTGAGGACAATGAGGTTGAGGTATTCTTCCCTAGAGGAGAAACAGCATCCGCAATTGATAACATTTATGATTTAGCACAGCTTTGGGGTGTTCAGGGTGTTGATAGCGAAAATGGTAATTACTATTTTGCAGCTGATGGTACTCTTAACTCACTTGAAACTACATATGCTTCCTATGATGCATTAAATTATATTTCTGCAATTTATAGTGAAGGCTTAATTCTAGATAATTTCTATGTTTCTAGTGCAACACCTACATCTACTAGATTCTATGATCAGTATTTCAAGAAGACTAAGGAAAATCCATCCTTTGGTTTCATGATGTATGATGATCCATCTATCGTAGCACAGGCTAATGATGCAGAATTCGCAAACACTCATGGTATTCGTTCTGTATTACCTCCAAGAACTTATTGGACAACAGATGGAAATACAGCAAAGCAGCATTTATACGATGAGAATGGAATTACAATCACCGAAGGCAAGAGCTTAGTTCGTTACTATGAATCTAATAGATCCCTACAGACTACATCTTGGTCAATTCCTGCTTCATCTGACAGTGTTGATGCAGCATTAAGAATTATGGATTTCATGTATTCTGGTGTTGGTCAATTAATTCAGAACTATGGTCCAGAAAATTACTGGATGAATAGTACACTTGATAGCAAGAAGGTATCTAATGAATTAGTAGCTGGTGAAGCTAATGCAATCATTAGTGACTATACAAGACTTGAGCTTGCATCTTCACAGATGGATTTCTGGAGCTTTATGAGAGGCTATGTTGGAGCTACTCATGGTATCGGTTATGTTCGTCTATCTGGCTTAAATCTACAGGTTACAAATCAATATGGACGTGTTGGTTTAACAAATATCAATAAGGCTATCGCTGCTGGCGTATTAGAGCATGCATTATCGAATGCACAAGATACTGCAACAGCATCTACATTCACTTGGAATCGTAGTGTTCCAACAGAATTCTCAACTGCTGTTACAGATACAAATGGTGCATGGGATGGTATCACAGGCTTCTGGGCTACAAATAAGGTAAATAAGAACGAAGGTTGGGTAAACCTAGTTGTTACACCTTATAGTGAGGCAACAGCTCAAAAGATTTCTGCTGGTACAGATGAAAACCTATATGTAATTAAGACTGCTAAGAATGGTAACAAGATTACTTATAAGGATATGTTCACTCAGATGTCTGCAAGAGACAGCAAGTGCTTATGGTTATTAGCAAGATCCTTAGGCGATGCATGTGTCCCTGGATACATTAACGAGAAATAAACTGCAAATAATATCGGAGGTTAAAAATGAAAAAATTATTAAAACATATGAAACTCATTCATTTAATATTTCTGATCTTAGGTGGAGCAGTAATTATTTCTGCGTTACCATTTAAAACACAGTATAATACGGTTTATGTAAATGTCGACGCTACAGGTATTGAAAATGCCTCTAGAGAAATGACAAATGCTATAAATCAGGATCAGACATTATTATATGATTATTATGATATGATTGGTGATAACTTCAACAATCATAAAACAGTCGTTTATGATTTCCAAAATTCTTTGAATGTCGTAAACAACCTAATCCTATGGTTTGGAATTGTTCTTGTAGTTGCTGCATTAGTACTATTCCTATTCCAAAACCACAAGAGAAAGATTTATTATGGTACAAATGTGCTTATGAGTGTTGTTGCAACACTTGCAACTGCTGTATTCGGTGTAATTGTATTAATTCAATTACTTGGTGCAATGGGTACTCTAGGCGCAAATCTAGAATTGTTTAATTCTGTTGCAGTACTTCAAAATTCCGATTTGAGAACAACAGCATATCAAGCTGCAGAAGCAGCTGGTGCAGCTGGAGCTAAGGAAGCCTTAGCAAACTACTTCTATGTTACAAGCACAACACTTGTATTCTATATGATTGGAATTATTGTTGTAATTGCATATTCCTTATTCATGTTAATCTTAACATTCTCTAAATTTAAGAGAACTAAGGAAAGAAGACAAGAAATTTTAAGTAAGGCGGTAGAGAATAATGATTAATGAACTAGAAAAGAAATCATCATTTAATGCGATGTCCGATTTGGAAATCACAAAGAATTCTATCGAAATGCTAAGATATAGAAACAACCGTTTAGCTTATGCTTTAGGCTTAAGTGGTGTAGCTTTAAGCTTACTTGCAGCGTTTGTTTGTATGAATAGTATGAATCCTGAAAATTTCCAGGTCATCTTCAAAATTATTTTAAATGTATTTATTCTGTTATTTGGATTCCTATGCTGCGAAAAAGCTAAGACTTATCAAGTAAGAGGTTCATTCTACTTAATTGGTTTAGGTGTTATTTGTTTCTTCCGTATCCTATGGATTCCTCTACAGCTAATGACAAACTATAGTGCATATGTAGCAGCTAAGGCTGCTGATGATGTTGAGGCTATGAATAATGCTTCAAGATTCTTAGGTGCAACTATTATTAACAGCGACGGTCAGGTGAACTGGTTACCAGCGGATGGTACAATAAGAGGATTAATCGCAATTATCCTATTAGTACTTGCAGGTATCTTAATGATCGTTGGTGGTGTAATTGGCTTCTTAAAGGCAAAGAAATTAACAGCATACTTAGACAGCTTAAAGGAAACAAAGTAAGGGAGGAATCGAAAAATGGCACAAGAAGTTATATTAAAGGACGTCAACAAGGTTTATCCAAATGGCTTCCATGCAGTATATGATTTTAATATCGAAATCCAGAAAGGCGAATTCATCGTACTATGTGGTCCTTCTGGATGTGGTAAATCCACAACATTACGTATGATTGCTGGTTTAGAGGAAATCTCTTCCGGTGAATTAATTATCAATAATAAAAAGGTGAACAATGTAGCTCCTGCAGATAGAGATATCGCAATGGTATTCCAAAATTATGCACTATATGCGCATATGACAGTTTACCATAACATGGCATTCTCATTAACAATTCGTAAGATTGACCCAGTTGAAATCCATGCAAGAGTTATGAAGGCTGCTGATATCTTAGGCTTAATTCCATATTTAAATAGAAAGCCTAAGCAGCTATCTGGTGGTCAGCGTCAAAGAGTTGCTTTAGGTAGAGCAATTGTTCGTAACCCAATCGTATTCTTACTAGATGAGCCTCTATCTAACCTAGATGCTAAGCTAAGAGGTTCTATGAGAAAGGAATTAATGCAGTTACATGAAAGATTAAATACTACATTTATCTATGTAACTCATGACCAGGTTGAAGCATTAACTCTTGCAACAAGAATTGTTGTTATGAAGGATGGTTATGTAAAGCAGATTGCAGCTCCTAAGGAAATGTTTGATAAGCCTGAGGATCTATTCGTTGCAGGCTTCATTGGTACTCCACCAATGAATATCATCGATGGTACAATTGATCCAGCTTTAGAGTATTTCACTCATGATGCAACTGGTGTACAGCTAAAGCTAACTGAGCATCAAAGCGAAATCTTAGGCTCTTATGCAGGTAAGCAGGTTAAGTTTGGTATTCGTCCTGAATATGTATATATTGACGAGAAGAGCCTTGCTAAATTCAAGGATTCTACCGTTCATATGAGTATTGATTATACAGAATATTTAGGCGCATATAATCTAGTTTATGCTAAGTTTGGTGAAGACCAATTCATTGCTAAGGTAGCTGAAAGAAACCAAATTGAAGCAACTGAGGCTGATTTTGCCTTAGATATGGAGAAGGCTCATTTCTTCGATGTAGAAACAACTAAGAGAATTAGATAAGGAGGTACCTCATGGATCAAAGTAGATATGAACAGGTCCCAAAGAAGGAAGGAAAGGCTGGTAAAGCCTTTAAGAACTTCGGCAAGTACCTTAAAACAGTTGGTCTTAGCATTGTAGAAAGCTTTAAATACAATCGTATGAAGCTTCCTGCATTCATGCTAGGAATCGGAGGAATCCTTATCGGTTTATTCCTATCCGTACATGCTGCAACTATTAAGCAGCTAACTTATACTTATTCTTATGTCGTAGAAGAATCAGGACAATTAGTTAAATATACAGCTATGCTTCCTGGTATGTCTTATGACTATACAGGTATTGTAATCTTTATTTTAATGCTACTTGGTATTTTAAATATCTTTATTGCACTTGCATTCAATAGCAAGCAGAACAAGGGGTCTGTAGTTTCTGCAACCATCATTACATTAGTTATGATTGGTTTAACTATCGCATATGTATATGCAGTAACCTATTTCAAGACATATCATGATACTGGTATTGAAGTAAATGGTACATTATACAAGCTTGAAATTGCTGGTGGTGGATATGAATCTAACTTCCTTAGCAATTATATGGGCTCTATGATTGTATTATTCATCGCTGATGGATTATCCGCACTTGCATGTGTTTTAGGCTTCATTCATTATAACCGTGCATATGAGAAGGGCGACGAAAGATAAGATGAAGAAAAATAGAACAGAAGAAAAGGAAGAAATCGATGAATATGGCGATATAGAGCCATATCAAGTCGATAAATTATCTAAGATTCCATCTGGATTAATTATTACCTTTATGAAGTTCTGGGCAGCTGCGGCTGCCGTTTTCTTCATATTGATTGGTGGCTTAGACTTAGGTATCAATTTTTCTAAGGAAACAACGGATATCTATGAGGATTATGCAATTACCATTCGTGCAATTGTCCTTGTATCCTTATTCCTTGCTATCCTTTTGAATTATGGTATTAAGCATATAGCTCATTTAATGAACAATAGAAGAAATAATACACATAAGTGGATGATATTAAATCTTAAGGGCTTTCTAGGCTTTTTAGCATATTTTCTATATTCTATAGTTACTATGACCATTATGTTCTTTATCGTATTGCTATTTAGCTATTATAAGCTTGTTCCATCCTTCATGGATAATGGAGGAATTGGTATTGAACCATTCTCCTATGGACTAGGCTTTATTTTAGTCGATGGAGTATTCCTAGTAGCTAAGAATTATATTGTTAAGCTATATCAATATTTAAAGTATAAAAAGCAAATTCAAATGGCTTAGATTATGAGGGCAAAACGCCCTCTTTTCATTTTTTTTGAAAATCGATATACACATTACAAAAAAACGTTTTCTAAAACCTCTTCAAGTATGTGCTTTCGTGTTATAATGAATTGATGTGTTAAATTTATTGAGAAAGGATTAAAAATGTATGAAAATATCAATTGGTTGTGATCATTCCGCATTAGAGCTTAAGGATAGTGTTATCGCTCATCTTAAGGAATTAGGTCATGAGGTTATTGACCGTGGTACCTATACAAAGGATTCTTGTGATTATACAGATTATGGCTATATGGTTGCAAAGGATATCAAGGATAAGGTAGCCGATAGAGGAATCGTCATTTGCTTTACAGGAATTGGTATGTCTATCATTGCAAATAAGGTTAAGGGTGTAAGATGTGCCCTAGTCCATGATAAGGATGCTGCCTTACTTACAAGATTACATAATGATTCGAATTGCTTAGCCCTATCTGCAAAATATACTGGTAAGGTATATGCAAATGAAATTGTAGATGTTTGGCTAGAAACTGAATTCTCCTTTAATGAAAGACATGAAAGAAGAATTCAAAAGATTGCAAAATATGAGGAGGAATTCTAGATATGAGCATTACAGTTTTGAACCACTCTTTAATTAAACATAAGCTAACAAATATTCGTAAGACAGAAACTAATACAAAGGATTTCTATCAAAATGTAAATGAGATTGCAGGACTTATGGCTTATGAAATCTCTAGAGATTTTCCACTTAAGCCAGTAGAGATTACAACTCCAATTTGTAAGAGCATTCAATATGAGCTTGCAAATGATGTTGTCATCGTACCAATACTTCGTGCAGGCTTAGGTATGGTGGATGGAATTAGAAGTATGATTCCAACAGCTAAGGTTGGCTTCATTGGCTTATTTAGAGATGAAACAACCCTAGAGCCTCATGAGTATTATGCAAAATTCCCAGATACGATTAAGGAGTCTATTGTCTTATTAGTTGACCCAATGCTTGCTACAGGTGGTAGCGCAAGTGCAGCTATCACTATGCTAAAGAAAAGAGGCTGCAAGGATATCCGTTATGTAGGATTAGTTGGTGCACCTGAGGGTGTAAAGACATTACAGAAGGATCATCCAGATGTACCTATTTATCTTGCTTCATTAGATGAAAAGCTAAATGAGAAGGGATATATAGTGCCAGGCCTTGGAGATTGTGGAGACCGTTTATTCGGAACAAGGTAGTGAAACTTGGCAAAGCAGCTAAAACCTATACTTTAGCAACACAAGGAATATTTTCTATGGGAATTCTTACCGTTTTGGGCTTTGTTATTGGTTGGTTTATCAATAAGGATTCCCCATGGCCTATTATACTTGCTGTAGTTGGCTTGATATTTGGCTTATTTTCCTTTATTACTTATCTTTTGTATCTTCTTAAGGAGGAAGAAAAAGAAAAGAAAAAAGAGGATTTAGATGGAAAAGAAGAATAAATTATATTTTTATAGTATTATCCTTTTATTCCTTGTTATTGTAAGTACAATATTGGGTATATTCCATTTATATTGGTGGTATTACCCAATAGGTGTAATTATGGGTTTAATTACTCATCTTCTTATGGTGATACAAAATAGAAGATTCTATAGAATTCAAAAGAATGATGTAGAAAAGGCTCTATTTCACCCAAAGAAGGATTCATTTTTGTGGTATGGTCTTAGAATACTTGTTATTATTCTATTTTTAGCTATAGTTTATATCTTAGCTTATAACTTTCATAAGGATCGCTTGCTTGAGATTACATTGATGGTATTAGGTGGCTTTATGACAGTTAAGGTTGTATTTATTATTATTTTAATCATTTTTAAGGAAGGAAGGTGAGACTTTGGATTGGAGTTCACTTAAAGATTATTTAAATAATATGAACGCATCTGTACTTTCAAGCGTTTATATTACTATTGGGCTTGTTATATTCTTTCTTATATTGTTTTTCATATTAAAGAAAGTTGACCCATTAAAGAAAACACCATTATGGCTTGTACCTTTCTTATGGCTTGTAGATTTAATGAACGGATTTATTAAGGATTCTATTGGTAAAAGATGGAAGACTTATTCACCGTGGTTTTTAACCCTTACAATCTTTATATTCTTCGCGAATATAAGCGCAGTTTATTTATTGCAAAATCCAACAGCGTATGTAATAGTTACATTCGCTTTGGCATTATGTACATTCTTCGTAATACAAGCTACTGGTATAGCGTCACTTGGGCCTTTAGGATATTTAAAATCCTTTATGGATCCAAATCCAGTAATGCTTCCGATGAATATTGTTTCTGAATTTACATTACCTATATCTTTAGCGCTTCGTCTATTTGGTAATGTAATATCAGGTACAGCTATTTCTATATTGATAAAGCAGATGTTTGAATATTGGTCTATTCCAATAATGCCATTTATCAATTTACTTTTCGATATTGCATTCTCTATTATTCAGGTTGCAGTATTTGTTATCTTGTCTGTTATCTTTACATCTATGAAGATTAAAGATGAAGAAAAAATATATTCAAAATAATTTAAAAGGAGAAAAAAATTATGAATTTCATGACTATTTTTAATACTGTTTTAACATTCCTAGCTGAGGCAGCAGAAAATTTCAATCAAGGTGTATCTGTTGGTGAAGGTTTAAAATATATTGGTGCCGGCTTAGCCGTATTTACAGGCTTTGCTGCAGCTATCGGTGAAGGTAACGTTGCAGCACATGCAGTTGATGCAATGGCTCGTCAGCCTGAAATGGCAGGTAACATTCGTACTACAATGTTAATCGGTCAGGCAGTATCTGAAACAACAGGTTTATACGGTTTAATTATCGCTATTTTAATTGTATTCAGTACTAATAACTAATATTAGAAGAAAGGAAGCTACTATTGTAGCTATGGCAGATGATTATGTTTTTAAGTATAGATAGTGCTGTAAAGGCTATTAAGGCTGCAATTAAAGGTGGTTTAGGACCTATCGCACTTATTTCAGATCCAAATGCTTTATTAAAAGCATTTCCATCAGAACTTATGGATTTAGTTGTACAGCTATCTGCCACTCTTATATTATTTATTGCTATCCGTTTCTTGTTTTGGAAGCCAATTACAAACATTTTAGAGACTCGTCGAGCTGCAATTGATAAAGAGCTTGAGGATGCTAAAATAGCTAAGGGAAATGCTGTTTTAGTTGAAAAGGATATGAAAGATGAGCTAGATAAGGCTAAGAATCATATAAAGGAAATGCTCGATCAGGCCGAAAAGGAAGCAAATATAAGAAGAGATGAAATTATTAATTCTGCTAAGGAAGAAGCAAAAAGAAGAATGGATAATTTATCTTTAGAGCTTGAACAAGAAAAGAAGAATATGGAATCTGACATCAAAAAAGAAATTGTCGATATTGCTTTTAAGGCAGCAGAAAAGATTGTTGCAAGAGAAATTGATCAGGATAAGTATTTAGATGTTGTAGAGGATATTCTTAAAGGAGGCTGCTAAGAGTGGTAGAAAGTGAATACGCAAAGGCAGTTTTTGATTTAGCTAAGGAAGAAAATAAAATCGAAGTATTTACAAATTGCTTTAATGCAGTTATAGACACAAAAACTAAGGAATTTAGTGATATTTTAGTTTCACCCTTTATTCATAAGGAGGAAAAGAAAAGAATCGTTGATAAGGTATATCATTCCTTAGATGAAACATTTCTTCATTTCTTATATGTATTAATAGACCATAATCGCTTTGATAAGGTAAATGATATATATAAGGAATATGAAAAGCTTGTTTTAAAGGATAATAATATTTTGAGAGTTAAGCTAATCTCTGCAAATGAGATTAAGTCAAAAAGATTAAAGGAATTTAAGGAAACTCTTGAGAATAAATATCCTAATATGAAAATTGAAATTATAAATGAAATTAATCCTAATCTTATTGGCGGTGTACAAATTATTACGGATGATGCATCCATCGATGCATCCATAAGGGGTACACTAGATAAGATTAGAGGATCACTATAGGAGGGAAGCATGGCAAATATTAATTTATCTGAAATATCTGGTCTTATTAAAGAGCAAATTAAGGCATACAAAGAAGATATTGCAACAGAAAATGTTGGACATGTTGTTGAAGTAGGCGATGGTATTGCCATAGTTCATGGACTAGACAAGGCTATGGCCTCAGAACTTTTGGTTTTCCCTAATGACGTATATGGTATGGTTCAAAACCTAGAAGAGGATTGTGTAGGTGTTATCCTACTTGGTGAATGCTCTAAGGTTAAGGAAGGCGATTTAGTTAAGTGTACTGGTAGAATTTTGGAGGTACCTGTAGGTGATGACTTCATTGGAAGAGTTATCAACCCACTTGGTGAGCCTATTGATGGACTTGGACCAATTAAGGCAAATGGTGCACGTCCAATTGAAATGAAGGCTACTGGTGTAATGGATCGTCAAAGTGTATGTGAGCCACTACAAACAGGTATTAAGGTTTTGGATGCGTTAGTTCCTATTGGAAGAGGACAGCGTGAGCTTATTATCGGTGACCGTCAGACAGGTAAAACATCCATTGCAGTTGATACCATTTTGAATCAAAAGGATCAAGATGTTATTTGTATTTATGTAGCTATTGGTCAAAAGGAATCTACCGTTTCTAATGTTTATGAAACATTAAAGGATAATGATGCAATGAAATATTCTATTATCGTTTCTGCATCCGCATCAAATCCAGCTCCAATGCTATATTTAGCACCATATTCTGGTGTAACCCTAGCAGAATACTTTATGTTTTCTGGTAAGGATGTATTAATCGTTTATGATGACCTATCTAAGCATGCTGTTGCATATAGAGAAATGTCATTATTATTACATAGACCACCAGGAAGAGAAGCCTTCCCAGGTGATGTATTCTATCTACATTCAAGATTACTTGAGCGTGCAGCAAAATTAAATGATGAGCTTGGTGGAGGTTCTATTACAGCACTTCCAATTATTGAAACCCAGGCTGGTGATATTTCTGCATATATTCCAACGAATGTAATTTCTATTACTGATGGACAAATCTTCTTACAAAGTGATTACTTCTATAAGGGTATTCGTCCAGCAATTAATGCAGGTTTATCTGTTTCCCGTGTTGGTGGTGCAGCTCAGACGAAGGCGGTAAAGAAGGTATCTGGTACACTAAGACTAGATTTAGCTTCCTACCATGAGCTTGAATCCTTCACTCAGTTTGGCTCTGATCTAGATGCAGTAACAAAAGCTAAGCTAGATAGAGGTAAGAGAACACAAGAGGTTTTAAAGCAGGATTTACATAAGACTCTAGATATGGAAGAAGAGGCAATGATTTTATATGCATTAACGCATGGCTTCTTAGATAATATTCCTGTTGAGGCTTTAGCTAAATACGAGGAATCCTTATATATTGATATGAAAACATCTGAAGCAGGTAAGAAGCTTGTTGAAACATTACGTTTAACAAAGACCTTACCAGATACAGCAAAGATGGATGCATATTTAACTGAATTTAATAAAAAGTTTATGTAGGAGGGGCTTATGGCAAACTCCTTACGTCAAGTAAAAACAAGAATCAATTCTACAAAGAGTACAGCCCAAATTACAAAAGCGATGTATACAGTATCTCAATCTAAGGTAAAGCGTGCTGAAAAGACCTATAAGGCCTATAAGGACTTTATGAAAAGAATTCAGGATACAGTATCTCAAATTGTAGAAAAGGCCGATGGCGAATATCAGCATCCATTGCTTTTAGGAAGAGATATTAAGAAAACGGCTTATTTCATCATCACCTCCGATAGAGGTCTTGCAGGTGCTTATAATTCCTCTATTGAAAAAGCTTTAACCGAAAGGATTAAAGAAAATCATAAATCAAATGATGAATTTATTACTGCAGCTGTAGGTAAAAAGGGTCATTTCTATTTAAAAAAGATGGGATATCCTATGCTAGAGGAGAATCCTACCTATATTAGAGATGATGTATCATTTGTAGATATTGCCCCATTAGCTAAAAAGTTTGTGGAGGCATATTTAAATAAAGAAATTGATAAGCTAGTTATTGTATATAATCATTACGTAAACAGCTTAACTCAAGAAGTAACCTTTGAAGAGCTACTTCCAATTAAAAAGATTGAGGGTAGTCATCAACAAACTGACTTTGTATATGAAACTGGAATCGAAAAAACATTGGATTTATTACTTCCAATGTATTTAGAGGATATGATCTATGGTATTATTCTAGATGCTAAAACAGCAGAGCATTCTGCTAGAATGAACTCTATGAAGAGTGCTACAGATAATGCAGAGGAGATTATTGCAAAGCTTCAGCTATTATATAATAGAGCACGTCAAAGTGTCGTTACAAACGAATTAATTGATATTATTGGCGGTGCGAATGCGATAGGAGGCGACGATTAATGAAAGGACATATCGTTGAGGTTAAGGGACCCGTTGTCGATTGCTTATTCGAAGAGGGAAGCTTACCTAGTATTAACGAAGCATTAACGATTGATGTTAATAAAGAAGATAACAATGGCATTGGAATTCATTTAACTATTGAAGTCGCTCTACATATTGGTAATAACAAGGTAAGATGTATCGCAATGGATTCTACGGATGGACTTCGTCGTGGAATGGAGGTTATTGCGACAGGAGGTGCAATTTCTGTACCTGTAGGTGAGGCAACACTTGGAAGAGTATTTAATGTTTTAGGTGAGCCAATCGACCACAAGGGCGAAATTGATAAGGATGTACCTCGTATGCCAATTCATAGAGAGGCACCAAAGCTAGATGAATTATCCAGCAATGTTGAAATTTTTGAAACAGGTATTAAGGTTATTGACCTTTTAGCTCCATATATTAAGGGTGGTAAAATTGGTTTATTCGGTGGTGCCGGTGTAGGTAAAACCGTATTAATCCAAGAGCTAATCCACAATGTTGCGCAGGAGCATGGTGGTATTTCCGTATTCTCCGGTGTAGGTGAGCGTACAAGAGAGGGTAATGACCTATATCATGAAATGACAGAGTCTGGAGTTATTTCAAAGACGGCCATGGTCTTTGGACAAATGAATGAACCACCA
>JAFPIE010000154.1 GCA_017388605.1 Acholeplasmatales bacterium
CGATATGGCATCCTATATTTTCATCAATAATGGTAGATAGAAAATACCCATCTTGGTATGGGGCAAGTGCTACTTCTCCTATATAGGATAAGGATTCATCTAAGGATAGGATTTCATCTAGATTTTTAGATTTTATAACCTTTCCACTTTCAAGCTCTAATTCCATATCCTTATATATTTTTCCATGGTAGCATAAAGGCTTCGTACAGACAATTTTTCCATTACCACTATATTTACTTGGAGCTGTAAATATTTCTCTTGATGGGGCATTCGCCTGATATGTTCTTCCATTATATTCAATTCTTTTACCAGTGAATTTAAAATTCTTGGTCATTTTAAAGCGACAATTAGTACCCTCATCACTTACAAAATGTAATTCCTCTATTTTTAATTCATCTAGCTTATCCTTATAAATATCTAAGGAATCACTATCGTATAAGGCTTCAACCTTATCCCATAATTCATTTAAAGAAATACCTAACCTTGATGCCCAATATAGATTTGGCTTCACAATCATAATTCTTGGGGAATGAATTAAGTATTCCTGTAAGAAATTAAGCTCGTCTAAATGCTTTAAATAGCCCTCTAGCTCCTTGGTAATAACTACTGGCAAAGGAAAAGGAGATAATATAGTAATACGGATGAATCCTTCCGATATTCTTTCCTTGTAAAAGGAAATCCTATCATCTAGATATTTCCTAAATCCTTTATTTATCTCCTCACATATAATTCCATTCGTATAAGTAATAAAAACATTCCGTATACCTTTGGCTATGAAAAGCTCCATTAGGGTTTTAGCAAATTCCTTTTCCTCATAGGAAATTACAATTTCAACAGATGCAGTATCCTTAAAATCATAATATTCCGTTAAAACCCTTTGGGCAAGCTTTAATTCCTTATTCCAAATTGAATCTTCTCTTTGTGTAGTCGACAATCGTATCTACACATCCTTCAATACCGATTCTAGAATTGATACATAAATCATAATTTGAAGCCTTACCCCAATCCATATCGGTATAAAAATTATAATAGCCTTTTCTCTTCTTATCCTTTTTTACAATATAGGATGCAGCCTTTTCAGGCTTAATTCCATAATACTCAATCGCACGCTTAATCTTATCCTCCATAGGTGCGCAAATAAAAACATTAACAACATTAGGATGCTCTCTTAAAACATAATCCGCACATCTACCTACAATGACACAGGATTTTTCTTCAGCAATCTTTTTAATTGCATCAAATTGTGCTAAAAATACCTTTTGAGATAGGGTCATATCATATGAATACATACCCAATCCACCACCTAAAAAGCCATCCTGCTTTTCATCATAGCTTTCAAAAATTGATGGAGAAAGTCCAGATTCCTTAGCTGCCTCAATTAAAAGCTCATTGTCATAAAAAGGAATTCCAAGCTTTTCTGCAACTAATCTACCGATAAATCTACCACCACTGCCGTATTCACGACCAATCGTAATAACATACTTCATATTCAATTCACCGTCCTTTGTTAATTTCATTATAACCCATATTTTAAAAACACTCAAATAATTTTTAGAGGTCTAAAGAAAAATCCTATACTGTTTTTATACAATATAGGATATCTTTAAATGATTTTCCCTAGTAAATGATCCATTTCATGCTCAATGATCTCTGCAGTGAAGCCAGAAAATGTCTTCATTCTCTTTTTAAAATCTAGGGTTAAATATTCAATTTTAATTTTTTTATGACGGATACATTTTCTTACACCCTCTAAGGATAGGCAACCCTCTTCTGTCTCGTAGGGGTCGATTGCTTTTATGATTTTTGGTTCTATAATAACCTCCATCTTTTCCTCTTCATTA
>JAFPIE010000155.1 GCA_017388605.1 Acholeplasmatales bacterium
AATGACAACATCAACACTACCTAAGGCAATACCTTCAATGATTTCACGCTGCTTCTTCATTGGGATAAACCTATTTAATAATTCTACTCTAGCACCATATTTTTCCATTCTATTTTTGAATGTGTAATAGTGCTGACGCGCTAAAATGGTCGTTGGGGCTAATACCGCAACCTGCTTTCCACCCAATACAGCCTTAAATGCGGCACGTAGTGCTACTTCGGTCTTACCATATCCTACATCACCACAAACAAGCCTATCCATAGGGCGATCAGATTCCATATCCCGTTTAATATCATCGATAGCTCTTTTTTGATCTATCGTTAAATCGTATTCAAAATCATCCTCAAATTCCTCCTGAAGAGGAGAATCCTTAGGGAAGCTAAAGCCTTGTGCTGCCTGGCGCTGTGCATATAGGCTTATAAGCTCATCTGAAATATCATGTACTCTTTTTCTAACCCTAGCCTTTTGTCTTGCCCAGGCGGTACCGCCAAGCTCATGAATGACAATTCCTTCAGTATCCTTACTTGCATATTTCATCATAGTAGAGATCTTTTCTAAAGGTAGCATAAGAGCACTATTATTCGCATACATAATATAGATGAAATCTCTAGAAATACCACGCTGTGTAACGGTCTTTATTCCCATATATTTACCAATACCATAATCATAATGAACGACATAATCTCCAATGGATAATTCATCATAATGGCTGATCTTTGTGGCATTTTTATAGATGGATTTATATTTTATCTTTTTAGGTCTATAGAAGGTATCAAATATGGTTGCCTCACTTATGACCATAAGCTCACCAGATACCATATCAAAGGATGGTAAAGGTGATTTTGTATAATGAATTTGTCCTACACTTAATTTATCTATAGTATCTATATCTACTAATACAAGGCCATGCTCCTCTAAAAGATTATTTAGCTTTTCTAATCTTTCCTTATTATTACAGCTAATAATGAGCTTCTTTCTAACTCTATAATCTAATAAATCCTGTAAGATTAATTTAGGATTACCCTTATATGGCTCTATAGGCTTTGCGTTTACTAAATAATCACATTCCCCCATGCTTCTTAAGCCTTCAATAAAGACATTTCCTTTATCTAATATTTCCTTAATTGGCTTAAACATATCCATATGAGATAAGGAATATCCCCCAAGTCTTCCACAGGAATCCTCTAAATCAAATAATAAATTGGAATAGGCTTCATTATCCTTTACAGGATCTATAAAATAAATCTTTTTATTCTCTTTAAAATCAAATAGAGTATATCCATCATTTAAAAAGAATCTAAGATATCTAGATAAGGTATTTAAGGATTTATGCAAGGATAAATTCTCTAAATCCCTTTTATACATTTCATCCTCAAGCGCTGATAAATTAAAGCCAGCTAAGAAGCTTGAAATCTTAGATTTCGCAAGCTTAAATTCCTCTTCGTTATAAATAAATTCCGATACAGGAAGTATCGTGCATGAATCTATTTTTTTAATAGATCTTTGGCTATCTACATCATAAACCTTTATCGATTCAATCTCGTCTCCAAAGAAATCAAGCCTTATAGGCTCTTCCATTCCTAAAGGGAATAAATCGATAATGGATCCTCTTTTAGAGAATTGTCCTGTTCTATTTGTAGTAAATGTCATCTCATAGCCTAAGCTTACTAAAAGAGCACATAGCTCCTTCATATCAAAGGTATCACCCCTATGAAGCTCAAAACAGCTCTTAAGCCATTTATCCTTGCTCATTTCATATTTAATCGCACCATGTACATTCGCAATTACTAACTTTTTATCTTCCTTCATTAAAGTATAAAGGGTTTGAATTCTTTCGAATAGGAAATCACCAGTTGCAGAAATCATTTCTGCAGAAACTAATTCATCTGCAGGAAAAAATAACACATCCTCCTCAGGCAAAATAGATGCCAAGGAATCGTAATATTTTTGGGCCAAGGTTAAGGTCGGTAAAACGACAAAAAGGGTTTTAGAACCCATAATAAAATCGGATGCAATTAAATGTATATTGAATTCATCACAAGTATTTCCAAGCTTTATATTTGGACTATTTATGATTTTTTGATTCAATTTATAGAAATATTCAAAATAATTCATAATACCTCCATCTAGACAAAAAGGGATCTTTTTTCAGATCCACTTTATTTTTCATCTATTGCTTCTTTAATAAGCTTAGGAAGCTTTATACATTCTTCCATAGTTATTGCAGAAATTGTAACTCTTATTACATTTC
>JAFPIE010000156.1 GCA_017388605.1 Acholeplasmatales bacterium
AACACATACAAAAGAGTCATTAGATTGGGATGGGAAGTATCCTGCAGAATTCATTTCTGAAGGAATATATTATAAGGGTGTGTTTCACAAATATGATGATAGTATTCATTATTATTATTACAATTCAAATGTGTTTTTTAATGAGAATTACAAAAGAATAGAGCTGAATAAAGAAATAGATAAGATAGTCATTAATGATAAATCATTTAGTTTTGAATATCCTTTTGCGGTTCAAGAATTTGTATATCTAAATTCGGAATGTCTTATTTTCTCAACTTATACTCCATGCAAAGAAGATTGTAGTGAATATAGAACCGCCTGTATAAGTCAATTAACGGATGTAAAGTTATGGAAATATAACATTAAAACTGAGCAACTATCCTTAATAAAACAATTTAATGATTATACAATATTAGTTTCCTTTGATGATAACAATTACCATTATTATTATGATGGAAAACTATATTCAAATGATATAGAGGTGGAAGATGCCCCAAAGATAGAAGTTGGTGATATGTTCACGTATTATACTGCGCAATCTGCTCCAAATCTTTATCTAGAAGAAATCTTGAAATCGAAAACAAGTATAGCTTATATATCTGGTGAATTTTACGTAATTCATGAAGATATTAATAGTGATTTAGAAGAGTTTCATTGGCGTTAAAAGAGATTAAAATTAGAGGAAATGAGTGATTAAAAGAGACTTAATCGAGCTAAAATGCATTGATGATATTTGTTAATTTCTTTCTATAAAAAGGAGCTCATAAAAGCAAAGAATGGCGTGGTGACTCTATGTCAACTTGTTCAGTAATTGTCTTACCGGGAATACTGTTATCCTCTGCCGGATGCATAACAGAAGCATTTTTAAATTTATTAAAACGAGCTTTTTCTCCTGTTTGTGAAAAATGACGAAGGTGGGTGGTTTAAATTATGAAACGAAAAAAAGTCTTATTCATTTTTTTAGGCATTGCTATTATTTCTTTGGGCTTACTTGGTTTTCATTGCGTTTATTTTTCATTATTCACACTTTCATTTACCCCTTCAGAATATCAAAATAATGAGATATTTGATGTTTTGATAGAAGATATAGTTGGCGAATCATTTGAGAATAATATTATTGATTTTCAAAATAAAACAAAAAAATGTAAGACATTTCCAACAAAGCTATTAAGAGAATCAAATTTTCCTAATCAAGGATTTGCAAATGGATATAGCCGCTATGTTTCTTAGCTTGAAATTTATGTTTTCTTCTTAAGCAATTTTCAATGATTTTTGATTGAAATAAACCTCGACTTCATAAGCGTTCATTGTTTGATTATTATAATTGCAAAGAAAAAAGAATCCAATATTAGAAGAGGATTCTTTTTTCATATGTTATCACTTGTGTGCCATCAAATATTCAATTATCTCATCAACAATATAGGATGGGGTAGATGCTCCACTAGAAACATTTACCTTATGAATCCCATCAAGGGATTCTTTTTTTAATTGCTCTAAATTTTCAACAAATATTGTATGAATTCCTTTATTCTTGGATACCTCTACAAGCTTTTTGGTATTTGAGGATTTCTTATCCCCAACAACGATACATAAATCACAGGATGGTTGGTTTTCCATCGCAAGCTGTCTTATGGTTGTCGCATTACATATTTTATCATCTATATATGCATTTGGATATTTCCTTTTTATTTCATCAAATAAAGCCTTAGTATCGAATATAGATAATGTCGTTTGATTCGTTGCATAAACGAAAGAGCTATCTATATTTAGATTCTTAATATCCTCTAAGGTAGAAACAAAATGTATTTTATCTGAAATACCTAAGACACCCTCGCATTCAGGGTGATTCTTCGTACCTATGTAAATACATTCATAATTCTTGTTTAAATGCTCCTCCATTTTTTTATGAACCATCAAAACATATGGGCAGGTTGCATCAATAATATTTAATCCTTTTTCCTTGGCTTTTTCATAAACCTTAGGGGAAACACCATGGGCAGAGAATATAACTGTGCCAGAATGGATTTTATCTAAAAGAAGAAGACGAGATAATCCTTCCTCATAAATCGTTATAATTCCTTCATGCTCTAAATCTTTTATGACATTAGAATTATGAATGATTTGCCCAAGCATGTAAATAGGCTTTTTTATGCTTGAATCCTTTGCTGCATCCATTGCCATTTTAATGGCATGGATAACTCCACCACAGTAGCCCTGTGGTTCAATTTTGTTTACAATCATTTTGATAATCCACCAAATCTTCTATCTCTTCCTTGATAGGCAATTAAAGCTTTCTTTAATTCTTCTGGGGTAAAATCTGGGAATAGTGTATCAGTAAAATATAATTCACTATAGGCTGCTTGCCATAACAAGAAATTCGATAATCTACATTCACCAGAGGTACGAATCAATAAATCAAGCTTTGGATAATCCTTAGTGAATAAATGATTTGTAATCATTTCTGGCGTGATATCATTAATCTGAATGGCCCCATCCTTACACTCTTTAGCAATTTCTTTTACAGCAGTAGTGATTTCATCTTGTGAACCATAATCAATACATAGGGTTAATACCATACCTGTATGATTCTTTGTCAATTCAACGGCTTCATGTAAGGTGTTTGATAAAACAGGTGGTATTCTATCTTCTCTACCAATGACTTGGTATCGAATATTTGTATTCACGACTAAATCCTTAAAAAATCTTTTGAAGAATTGGCTTGGAGCCTTCATTAGGTATCCAACCTCATCCTCAGGTCTTTTCCAGTTTTCTGTTGAAAAGCAGTAAACCGTCATATATTTTACGCCAATGGAATTGGCATATCTTGCAATATCTCTTAGGGTAAATGCGCCATGACGATGGCCATACATTCTAGGCATATGTCTTTTTTTCGCCCATCTACCATTTCCATCTAGTATAATTCCAATATGCTCAGGAATTCTATTCATATCTAATTCTTGCATAAACTCCTCCTATAATCATAAGAATTATAGCATAGATAAATAAGAATTACTACTTGAAAAAATTGTATAGAAATCGGATATATAATTTATAATTTTATAATAAATTATCCCAAAAAGTTTTTCTTTATAATCCGTCTTAACTATGTTACAATATTAAGGAATAGAAAAAAGGTGAAGTATATGACAAGAAGAGACGCAAGAGTATTGTGCATGCAAATTTTATATAATGCAGATTTAAATGAGATATCAATAGAAGAATCTAAGAATAATATAGTAGAGGATATAGATGAATTAGCATTTTCTTTCTTAGAATTAGTAGAAAATAATTTAGAGAAGATTGATGAGATTATTGAAAAATCCTTAGTAAATTATAGCTTATCTAGATTAAATAAGGTTGATAAGGCAATTATCCGCCTTGCGACTGCTGAAATGCTTGATGGTAAAACACCAAAGAAGGTTATTATCAATGAAGCATTAGAAATTACTAAGGAATACTCCGATCAAGGAGATCATAAGGCAACAAGCTTTAATAATCGTCTATTAGA
>JAFPIE010000157.1 GCA_017388605.1 Acholeplasmatales bacterium
ACCGGCAAGCATATTGGTCTATTTATATCACCCTATGTCATAAGCTTTAATGAAAGAATTGAAATTAATGACAGGTATATTTCTGATGCAGAAATTATGCATTATGCAAATATATTATATGAATATTCTAAGTAATATGAAGCAAAATATAATGACATAATTCCTTTCTTTGAATTAACCCTACTTATGGCATTACTCTATTTCAAGGATCGAAATATTGATATCCTAGTTATGGAAGCAGGACTTGGTGGATTACTTGATGCAACAAACTTTTTAGATACAGATTTACAAATTATTACCAATATCGGCTATGACCATATGGCCCAGCTTGGAAATACATTAGAAGAAATCAGCTATCATAAGCTTGGTATTGCAAAAGAAAATAAGACACTAATTACTGCAGTTGATGAATCCTTAATTCCTTTATTTAAGGAATATTTAGACAAAAAGAATACAAAGCTTATCTATGTTAACCCATTTATAAAGGATATAGCATTAAAGGAATATACATCCTTCACCTACAAGAATGAATCCTATAAGGTATCCCTAATGGGTGAATACCAAGCCTATAATGCAAGTATTGCGATAGAGGCTGTAAAATACATATTGCCTAATTTTCCTAAGGATTTTATCGATTATGCTCTAGCCAATATATTTTGGCCAGGTAGAATGGAATATATCTCTAAAAATCCAAAAATATTAATTGATGGTGGGCATAATATTCATGCGATTAAGGCTACAGTAAAGACTTTATCCATGCTAAAGGGTAAGGCTAAAATTAAGGTATTATTTAGTGCCTTATATGATAAGGATTATAAGAAAATGATAGAAGAGCTAAATAAAATAGCAAGCTTCTATTATTTCACAGGACTAGATGACCTAAGAAAAACAGATCCTAATGAATTTGTAAAATATACCTATATACCAAGTAAAATCTATGATACCTTTAGTGAGTGTCTAGATAAGGAAATAAAAAATATTAAGGAGGATGAAATCCTATTTATTACAGGCTCCTTACATTTTATTTCCCAGGTAAGAGAAAAATATTTTAAAAAATAATTTATAGACTTAATCTATAATTTTTCTAAAAATGGAATGAAAAATCATTCCTTTTTTTCTTTTTTTCATGAATTCTGAGAATAACTAGGAAATATATCCAAAAATGAAATTTGAGCATGTTTGAAACGAAAAATATATTCCTATATAATATCAAATTATAGGAGTTGATATAATGCTACCAAGAGAAAAAATAATTAAGGATGGACCAAGCGAGCTATCCGATGATGAGCTACTTGCGATTATGCTATCCTCAGGAACGAAGAATGAGGATGTCTTTTCTATGAGTAAAAGATTAATTCAAGATTATGGCTTTGCAAGCCTAATGCGGCTTGATTATAAGGAATTATCTAAAATTCCAGGAATTAAAATGGCTAAGGGAGCAAAGCTTTTAGCCATCTTTGAAATCGCAAGAAGAGTTATTTCTGAGGAAAATAACAAGAAGTGCCTAAACGATGCCAAAGGGCTATTTGAATATGTTTATCCATCCTATTATGGTATAAAAAAGGAATTATTGATGGTCATTGGGGTAAATTCTAGATTAAAGGTACTAAACCTTAAAAAATATACAAGTGATTCCTATAATGAAATAAATATTCCTATAAAGGAAATCATTAAAGACATTTTACAAATGGATCCCTATGGAGTATTTATCATACATAATCACCCAGGAGGAAATATAAATCCATCTACAGCAGATATAAAATATACTATAGAACTTTCAAAAACCTTAGATACTTTAAATATATTACTTTTAGATCATTTGATCATCTCCAATGATACTTATTATTCCTTCAATGAAAATCATACCTTAAAAAGCTTCTAATATTGATTTCTTTTAATGAATCCATTATAATCTTTACGTATTAAGGAGTATATTATGAAGCATCTTTTAACACTATTAAAGGGTATTTTATTTGGGGCATCCAATCTAATCCCTGGTATGAGTGGTGGTACAATGCTTGTCATTACGAATATCTATGATAAGCTTTTGAATGCTATCGCAAATATCATTAAAAAATTTAAATCCGTTATTCTATTCTTATTCATCTTCGCTATAGGCGCAGTTATAGGCATATTAGGTGGTGGAATCTTCTTAAAAAGAGTAATGCTTACCTATTTACCACTACCAACCTACATGTTCTTTGCAGGAATCATTTTAGGTAGTGTACCTATGCTTGCAAAGCCAGTCATAAAGAAGATCAATTGGAAATATATATTGTCCTTTATTTTAGGACTTCTAGCCGTTATAGGGCTTATGTTCTTAGGCCTTGCCTTCAATAAGGACCAAAGCGTACCTATTGGTGAGGTAGCCCTAGAATTCAAGGATTATTTATTATTATTCATTTCAGGCTTTATTGGCTGCTTTGCCATGTTAATTCCTGGTGTATCTGGTGTATTAATGCTCGTTGTATTTAATTATTATGGTACATTCATGGATGCCATTGCCAATATTCACCATTTCACTATGCAGGGCTACAGTAATGTAATCCTAGTTATATTACCTGTTGCCTTAGGTATTATATTAGGATTAATACCTGCATCTAAGCTATTAACCTATATGTTTAAAAGATTCCCTATTGGATCTTATTTTGCAATATTAGGCTTTGTTATAGGCTCCATTCCAGTAATATTCGTAAATTTCTTTACAGAATATGGTAATATCGATGGTACTACAACAACACTTCAAATCATCTTAGGTGTTATATCCTTACCTATTGGCTTTATCCTATCTTATTTCTTATCTAAATTTAAGAAAAAAGCTAGTGATAGAGAATTAACAGAAGATAAACCTATAGAGCCTATAGAAAATAAAGAAGTAAAAGAAATAGAAGAAGAAAATGTAGCTTCTAAAGAAATACAGGATGAATAGACACTAGATGTCTATTTTTCTTTTTTCTATACAAAAATTTAAAAACGTGCTATAATAACATAAAGAATGTTTGTTGGAGGTAGCAATATGAAAAGAAGAGAAGCAAATTACCTAGATACAAAGAAAAGAGTAAATCCACTTAAGGTCATTGGAATTATTGCTGCAATCCTATTGGTTGTAGGCATAGTCATTTATGCAAGAGACTATAATAAAAACGAAGAAAAGCGTCATAGAACCATTGAGGATGTCCTATATGCTGTTGAGCATCCAACTAATATTGAAGGAGCACAAACTGAAACATCTACTGATGGAACACAAACTACGACTACAACAGAAACTGAAACAACACAAGAATAATGAAATTTCCCTTAAGCTATCTTAAGGGATTTTTTGAGGAGTTTATATGACAAAGGAAGAAATGAAAATCTATGCAGATAAGTATAGAAAAACACAAAAGGTATTATATAAGGTCTTTAGCGTATTGATTTTTTTCATTGCATTACTTTTATTTACTGTAGCAATCCTATTAATCGTTAATGCAAATAATGAAATAGTAATCTATGTTGTAGGAGGAGTTATGATCCTACTTGGTATAGCGGATATATTTGTTGCGATAAGATTTATTAAGCATTCTAAAATTAGATTTAAAAATATAAGTGATATGGATGCTGCAAAGGCCTACTGTAAGATTCATGGCTTTGATTCTAAAATAGAAGAAAAGAAGTAAGAAAAAAAGGGATTTTCGAAATCCCTTTTACTTTGCCTCATTTTTACTAGCTTCCTTAGCAGCCTTTCTTGCTGCTCTCTTAGCCTCAATTTCAGCTTTTTCTCTTTTTTTAGCTTCTTCCTTTTCATTAGCCTCATTCATAGACTTCATTACAGCACGTACCTGCTTTTCTGATGGAGTTCTACCCATCTGCTGGAACATAGCACGAATCATAGCCTCACTTACTGGAGGATTCTTCTGAAGCTCTCTTTTGAATAGCTTTCTTACTAAGAAGAATGTTGCAACTGCAGTTGCAATTAAAACGAAAAGAATAATTAAGACAAATTGCCAAATGGCTAAATCCATATGTCATGCTTCAACTTCTAAAAACATAATTATGTCTCCTTTACTATTCTAGTCTATTTTACACTTTAAGAGGATAAATTTCAACACTTATTTTCAATTCTTAAAAAACGTAAAATATTATAGTTATGCTAGACAAACTATAGAATATAAGATTATAATAAAAATAGATTAAGGAAAGGGGAAATAATACTATGCCAAGAGTTGTTGTAGAAGATAATTGTATTGCTTGCGGTGCTTGTGCACCTGAGTGTCCAGTTAGTGCTATTACAGTTGAGGATGTTTCCCATATCGATGCTGATGCATGCATCGATTGCGGTGCATGCCAGGGTGTTTGCCCAGTAGACGCTATCGTTGAAGGATAAGATTTAAAAACAATATTTAACAGAAAAGGGCTTAGCTAAGCCCTTTTTTCTTGCAAGAAAAAATGGGATTATTCATCCCATAATCCTCTACGTCTACGCTCTTTCTTTCTAGCCTCTAAAATAGCCTTTTGCCTATTGGCCTCAGCCTTTTCTTCGATACGTATAACATCTGTTAAGCTTTCATATAGATATAATTCTAGCCTAGAGAAGGTCTTTTTACCAAGCTCTTCGTTCATTAAGCCTGTAGTTAATAATACATGATAATTATTAAATCTACTCTTATTTAATCTATAGCTTTCCTTATTTACTCTGATTTTTGTATATTTTGTTTTAATACCATCAATATCTATTCCCATATCTGGGAAAATATATCTCCAGTGGAAATCAGAGGTATATTTATGAATTAGTCTATGCTTATCATCATATTCACATCTTTCCCAGAATCCAGAGGAATTTGTGTAATAGGATTGCTCTCCAAAATCGGTATAGGAATATTCCTCCCACCTACCATTAGAGGACATATGCTTAATTAGCTGATCCTTTTTATCATAGAAGTAGTCATCCCATTCTCCATTTGAGGACTCTGAATGCGTTAGATTACCATTTCTATCATATCTTTTCTTTTTCCATAATCTCTTTTCCCCTGCATCTGTTTTATCCTCTTCGAAGATACTTTTATATTTCGCATTGAATACTAAATATCTTTCTGGATAAATCTCTACGGTCATTCCAACAGGGTTGTTCATATAAATCATGTTTGTATCATCCTTAAGGATTTGAATTTGAAATCCTCTTTGGACAAATTCTTGAATGATTCGCTTTTGAAATTCATTCGTTTCCATGAAATCCACTCCATTCCATAATCTATATCTAATTTCAATTATATTCATTTTTTAGTCTTCAAGCAATATCAAAATTGTGCTTTTCTTAAAATGAAACAATAGGGCTGTTATTGGGCAAAAGAAAACTGCAGACTATTGTTCTGCAGTATTTTCACTATATTCATTATTTTCTGTTTCAACGGGAGCTTCCTTTTTCTTTTTGAAGGAATTTTCAGTACCAGCAGCAAGCCTTTTATAGTTTGGTATATGCTTATAAATGATAATTACACCAGGAACTAAAATCGTTAATAGATTTGCTAAGGATGGAGCATTGATGAAATATTCTATAAAGGATGGTCCATAATATCCTATAAAGAATAGGGTTAAATAGGTAAGTAATACAGCTGTGGTTGCGAAGGTTGAGGCTAAGGATACATAGCCTGTAGTCTTAAGTACAATTAGGAATGTAATTAAGCATAAAATACCAGCTAAAGGGCATATACAAAGTACAACACCTAAGCTTGTCGCAACGGCCTTACCACCCTTAAAGCCTAAGAAGATAGAATAGGAATGACCAATAACAGCCATCATACCATAGAATCCATAATCTAAAACGGAATGGAAGACATTACATCTCGATAGGATTTGTAAAAGTATAATAACGAAGGCACCTTTAAATACATCTAAGAAGAAGACTAAGAAGCCTACCTTTTTTCCTAAAACTCTTATTGCGTTTGTTGAGCCTGTATTTTTACTACCAAATTGTCTTATATCTGTACCGGTTAATGCTTTACCTACGACAACCCCGGATGGGAATGAACCACATAGGTAGGCAACAATCATTAAAAGTACGGAAATAATAATATTCCAAGTATCTGGAGTAGTTGATTCTAAAAACATAACAAACTCCCTCTTTCTATAAAAATCATTGTAATTATACAATGTATAAAGTTTAATGTCAAACGACGTTTTTATAAATTATCTTTATGATTTTTTATGATTAAAATCTTGGAAAACGTTTGCAAATTTGGTATTATAATATTGTTGTGAAAGTTTAGGTGGTATGAATGTCAAAAAATTCGTATGATGACAGCTCTATACAGGTCTTAGAGGGCCTAGAGCATGTTAGAAAACGTCCAGGTATGTATATTGGCTCCACCGATGAGAGAGGACTACATCACCTGGTATGGGAAATCGTAGACAATTCCATAGATGAGGCACTAGCAGGGTATGGTAAGGAAATTGTCGTAACGATCAATGAGGATAATTCCATTACAGTTGAGGACTCGGGTAGAGGTGTACCATGTGGTATGCATGAAACCGGAAAGAATACTATGGAAATTATCTATACAAAGCTAAATGCCGGTGGTAAATTCGGCGGTGGAGGATATAAGACCTCTGGTGGATTACATGGTGTAGGTGCATCGGTTACCAACGCATTATCGAGCTTTATGGAGGTAACATCCTATAGAGATGGTAAAATCCATAAGATTACCTTCAAGCATGGTGGAACGGTAGTTTCTCCTGTTGAGGTATTAGGTGATACAAGAAGAACAGGTACAACGGTACATTTTAAGCCAGATCCATCCGTATTTACTACGACAGTATATCAATACGATACAATTAAAACAAGAATTAGAGAAAGTGCATTTTTAATCAAGGGATTAAAGATGACATTAAAGGACAAAAGAAGCGGAAAGAGTGAATCCTTCCAATATGAAAATGGTATCTCTGAATATGTAGCATTCCTTACAACAGGCAAAAGCCCAATGCATAATGTTGCTTATTTCGATGGCGAATACAAAAGTGATGTTACAACAACGAGTGCGGATGGTAAGAGCCAAACGACAACAGAAACCATTGAAGTTGAGGTTGCATTCCAATTCCTAGATTCCTATAACGAAACTCTAATCTCCTTCGTTAACAATGTTAAAACACCAGATGGTGGTACACATGAAACAGGATATAAGACTGCCCTAACCCG
>JAFPIE010000158.1 GCA_017388605.1 Acholeplasmatales bacterium
ACTATAATTATAAGGAAGAAAATGAGGGAATATTTATGGGTGAATATGTAAAATTATATTTTCAATGGCATATAATTTTGCTGGTATTCTTGATTTTATCTGTTTTAATTTTGGCAACAGATTTAGGTATTAAGAAGAAAGCGAAGGCAATGCTTGCTTCAATTATTGGAATCATTTTTCTTTTGACGATAGTACATACAATAGAAAGATATGTATGTGAGGAGACAAATGATTACCCGGATTTTAGATTTTTTCTAACGGTAATTAAATATATAGGGCCACAGGTTATATTATTCTTATTAATATGCTCTATATTAAATAAGAGAAAAATAGAATTTGTGCTCTTAGGTGTTTTAGTTGTAGAAACGATATTGCTATCTACAAGCCAGGTGACGCATTTAGTATATTATGTTGCTCCAGATAATACCTTCACAAGAAGCTATTTAGCATATTTACCTTTTGTTTTATCCCTATTTTATTTAGTGTTCTTTATAGCTGCAATTATAATGAAGCTTAAAACAGAAAAATTTGAGCTCGTGTTCCTATTTGCTAGTGCCCTATCCTGTGGTGTTATTACCATTTTAGAGGCATTAGATATTATTCAAAATCAGCTTAATACAGCACTTGGATCTGCCATATTATTTTATGAGATTTATTTATTCTATGTGAATTCAAAAAAGGATTTTCTTACAGGCTTATTGAATAGACAATCCTTTGTAAGAGATTTAAGAAATTATGACGATAAGCTTTCCGCATTAATTTCTATGGATTTAAATGGCCTAAAGCAAATTAATGATACAGAAGGACATCAAGCCGGTGATACTGCAATCATCGCAACAGCTAAAGCATTTACGGATGTACGTGATTATAAAATTAAGGTCTACCGAGTAGGTGGAGATGAATTTAACGCTATTGTATTTAACGCAAATGAAGAGGGCGTTAAAAAAGTAATAAGTAAAATGAGAGAAAATATAACGAGTGCTGGCTATTCAGCATCCTTTGGTTATCAAATGAATGATAAGAAATATTCTGTAGATGAGCTTATAAAGCTTGCGGATGCATTCATGTATGAAGAAAAGAAGGAATATTATAATACACATAAAAGAAGTGTATTTCCTGAAGATTAAATCCTCAAATTTTGAGGATTTTTTTTACGCACAAAAAACAGTTTCTCTAGTGGAAAGGAGAAAAAAATATTAGGTATTGCCTGTTCGGAGCGAACAAGTTTAGTATCTAATTAGGAGTATCATGAATGAAAAAGCACTAGAGAAGAAAACTGGTCTAAGTAGAAGACAAATCATTATGCTACAGAAGACAGTAATCAAAAGAAAGGGTAAGGCTGTCATTGGCCTAAGCTATGATTATTCTTGTGAAGAGGTTGAAGAATTCTTGCTTGCTAAATTCTTTAAGGATTGTGGATATACCTATTCGGAAATAGGAATATTAATGGAAAAATATAAGATAAATAAGGATTTAGTTATCGATGAAGCTATTTTGAAGATGAAGAAAAGAATAAAAGAATTAAATGACAATTTACTTTATGCTTATGAATTAAAAAAGAAAAAATAGGAGGATTTGAAATGAGAAAAAAGAGACTTTTTATGGGTGTTGCATTACTTGCAAGCCTAGTTACCCTTGCATCCTGTGATATTACAGGTATGGAGGAAGAGACAAAAACGAAAACAGAAAGAATTACAACAACACCCAAAATTTTAGAAACTACTACAGAAGAACCTAAAATGGAAATGAAATATGATGTTATGGAGCCTATAATTTCATTTTGGGAGGATAGTATACATTCGAGATGGGTTAAGATTATAGTTCCTGTAAAGAACACGGGAACTATGGATTTATATTTGGGTAATTGTCAGGTGGATTTAGAAACAAAATCTCATAAATTACTAGATAGTATTGATTATATTGGTGGTTATCCCGAATATATTATGCCTGGTGAGGTTGGATATTATTATAAAGAAACTATAATAGATTTTCCTGACGAAAATGTATTAGGTGTTGTACACCAAAATATAGAAAAGGCTTCGAATAAGGTTATTCGTTATAATACAAGTGATGTTACTATAGAGGAGGATGAGATATTTGGAATTGAAATCAAAGGAAGAGTAGAGAATAATACCTCTAAGGATGAATCTATAGTGGTCATTACAGCGAATTTATATGACAGCAATGATAAGCTTATATGTAATTGCTTTACCTATTTATCTAGTGAGCTAAAGGCTTCTAGCAAAATGGGATTTAGCATAGTCCCAATTGCATATAGAAGTTTGAAGCCATCCGATATAGCTAGATATGAAATATATGCATATCCTAAGCAATATAATATAGATTTTGGATTTTAATCGATTCCCCAAGAATTCTTGGGGTTTTTCTTTTTCTTCTAGACATAAAAGTATAATCTATTTATAATGAAAGAAAAGAATTATGGGAGCTCATTATGAAAGAGAGTAAGGTTTTTAGCTTATTTATTATTTTAATTGCATATATCGTAGCTATAGCTATAGGTATAATAACCTATATTTATATACCATTAGAGTTTTATTTTAAATTATTAATTTCAGATGTTATAGGTACTATAGTTATATTTATATTTAGCTTAATATTAAAAAACGCATCCTGTTATGATGCATATTGGAGCGTATTACCTATGGTAGTCGTTATAGGATATTTATTTACAAGGGAGGTAAATCCAACAAGAATATTAATTTCCTTAGCTGTAATTGGTTGGGGATTAAGGCTTACCATCAATTGGATATATACCTTCGATAATTTATCCTGGATCGATTGGAGATATAGGATGCTAAAGGAGAAATCTCGTGGATTTTATCCTGTTATTAATTTCTTAGGAATTCATTTATTTCCTACATTAGTAGTTTATATGTGTATATTACCATTAGCCTTTGTATTCCATTATAATGTTACCTTTAATGCAGGAGTAGTAATTTTCTTCGTTTTAGCGATATGCTCATTTTCCATGCAGGGTATTGCAGATTTAGAGATGCATAAATTTAGAAAGAATAAGAATTCTGTTTTTATAAGAAACGGATTATGGAAATATTCAAGACACCCTAATTATTTAGGTGAGATCTTAATGTGGTGGAGTATTGCGTGGCTATCTATATTCGCACTTGAAGAGAATTATTGGTTGATGGCTGGTGCGTTTATTAATACCTTAATGTTCTTGCTTATTTCTATTCCTATGGCAGAGAATCATCAAAGAGAAAGAAAGGAAG
>JAFPIE010000159.1 GCA_017388605.1 Acholeplasmatales bacterium
ATGAGAATAAGAATCTTATTTCTTCAATAACCTATAATATTAAAAATAGTGATTCAACTATTTCTTGTAAAGAAGAAAATGTTTATGATAGCAATAATAATCTTCTTATGACAACAAAATATGATTATGGGAAGCATCTAGGTAAAAGAATTATCTATAGTTATGACGAAAATGGCTTTTTAACTAAGGAATTAGCTTATGTTACAAGTGACAATGAAACATATGCCCTAGCGTATGAATTTGAAGTTTCTCTTAATAAAGAAGAATATAAAGTCTTAACATCTAAAATATATGATAATTATAGATATGGACAATTAATTGAAATCCAATAATATAGTATATAGATTTAAGGGGACAAATCATCCCCTTTTTTCGACTCCAATATAAGAATTCCCTAGGATTGAAAGAATAAAAAAGGAAATCCGTTTATTCGGATTTCCACCCATTTACTTACTTAATTCCTTAGAACGATTTGCACAAGCTCTTGCGCATTTTTTTATTGTCTCTTCAAAATTATTCTTCTTTAATTCATCAAGCCCTGCTAGAGTCGTTCCACCCTTAGAGCACACATTTGTAATTAATGTATCTATAGAATCTTTAGATTCTAAAATCATATCACAAGAGGATTTAATGGATTCTACAGCTAATTTTTTAGCAGTTTCAAAATCGATACCATTGGCTATTGCATCCTCAATAAATGCTTTCGCAAATAAATATAGATATGCAGGCATAGAACCATTTAAGGCTAAGGAATCATCCATCTTATCTTCTTCTATTTTATAGGCAACTCCAATGGAATTAAAAATATTCATTGCCGATTTGAAATAGATATTGGAAGAATCCTTCGAACATACAGTTGTTACACCACGACCAATTTGGGCTGGTGTATTTGGCATTGCACGAACAACAAAGGCATTTTGAAAATAACCTTCAATATATGAAATAGATAATCCTGCAGCAATAGAGATTACACATCTTGCAGTGTAATCATATTTTTTGGATGGTTCTAATACTAAAGGGAACATTTGAGGCTTAATTGCAAGTAATATAATTTTTGAATCCTCAAATACTCTTTCTACATTATTTGTTACCTGATATCCATTTTTACTATAATAATCAAGCTTTTCATCCGAATGAACATATAATAATATATCCTCCTTCTTATATAAGCATGATTTCATAATTCCATTTAAGATGGCAGAGCCCATCTTACCAACACCTAAAATTGCAAGCTGATACATTATTTTCTTACCTGTCCAGTTCCATAAATTAAATATTTATAGGTTGTAATTTCCTTTAAGCCCATAGGGCCTCTTGCGTGAAGCTTCGCAGTGGAAATACCAATTTCAGCACCAAACCCGAAGCATCCACCATCCGTAAATCTCGTCGATGCGTTATGGTATACACATGCAGAATCGATTTCATTCATAAAGCGAATGTAGGCATCCTTATTTTCTGTAATAATTGCCTCACTATGCTTTGTCGAATGTAGGTTGATATGCTTTATAGCCTCATCTAGGTTTTTTACGATCTTTAAGGCAACAATATAATCATTATATTCTGTATAATAATCCTCCTCTGTTGCACACTCGCAGGAAATGATTTCTTGAGATTTTAAATCTCCTCTTATTTCTATTTTAAGCTCATCAAATTTTTCCTTAAGCATAGGTAAAAATTGATTCTTTATTTTTTCATCTACTAAAATATTTTCGATTGCGTTACATACGCTTGGGCGCTGGTATTTCGCATTTACAATGACATTA
>JAFPIE010000012.1 GCA_017388605.1 Acholeplasmatales bacterium
ATCCGTTTTAATCCTTAGGCCTGGCTTTTTATAATCCATACCTAATAAATCTTTGAATTTGGAGCCTTCGCTACACATAAAATAATATAAAAGAATCCAAGCATAGGATGTATTATTCTTAGAATAGTTATCTAGCTTTCTTATAGCCATTCTCGCTCTATTCTTATTATTGATACACTTTATGACTTCTTTCTCATGCTCGTCTAAAATTCTTTGGAAGCCAGCATTCATATTCATGAATACATCCTCCGTCATTTTTAGGCCCTTCTTCTCTTCTTTGAATTTTGAATCAATTTCCTTCAATAATTCATCTAACTTATCTATAGCCTTTTTATCATGCCCATTATATTTTTTAGGATATGGGAAGGAAATGAAGCTCTCGAAGGTTACTTCCTTTTCCTCACTATTCGAAAGAGGATGATCCAAAAGATATTTCACCATATAATCTAAGCCAACCTCCATGCCTTTTTCATTTTTTAAGGCATTTTTTGTTGTACTCTTTCTAAAGCATAATGGTTGTTTTGGCCAATTTGATTTCTTTATATCTCCATTCTTATCCTTATATTCGTAGCAATATTTCTCGTTTAAATTTGAAATAATCATAGAAGTCTCGCATGGATATGGCCTTTTAGCTGAATCAATTTCCATATTAGATAATACGGCTAAAATACAAATATCCTTATAGATATCCTCTAATTTAGGATCATCTTTTTTCTTATTAAATGTATCCCAATAAAGACAATTCAAGCAGGTTGCATAATTTACTACTGTTCCTACCTTATTATTACTAATCTTGCTGTCGGGTTTTGATAAATCAATCGTAAAGCTTTGGATATCAGATTCCTTTATAGGCTCAACTAAATTTACTGGCACCTTAAAGCGATTCTCGTTTTCCTTTGCTCTTGTATAAAGAATAGGATTATTGGTCATCATGACAGAATCAGAATCAAAATCCATTCCATTTAATCTTTGTAATATATTATGGTTAATAGAATTTACAACTACAATTTCCTTGGACAAATTGAAATAGTCATCTATTTTATTAAGCTTCTTATTCATTGTGACCCATAAATTACCCATAGTAATATGAGGATATCTTATTATGGTTAATGCCTCATCATCACTAAAGCCTTTAGAATAGATTTCCTTATTTAATAATAGGGATTTAGGGTTATTATAATTAAATGGAGTTATATTATCCTTTAATTTATCTGTATCTGCAAGCGCAATTAAAAATTCATAGGGGTTAGATAATACAGTTGCATATCTACCTTCAATTAAGATTTTTCCCTTTTTATATTCCTTTAATAAATTATCCGTTTGATATCTTCTAAAATCCTTAATTAATGGAGTATAGTAAAGATCTTTCTTGCGGTTTAATAAATCCTTAACAATTTGATATTTATAATTTTGAATCTTTGCATCATCGAAATGATTCTTCTTATGATTTTGGTTTAAATCATAAGAGAATACATGAACATCATTTTTAAAGGATTCTCTATACTGAATTGTAGGTGCAAATAATGATTCAATATCTTCCTTCGTAAGTGCTAGAGTATTTAATAGAGTATAGGAGCTTTTTACCATATCTCCATCAAAATACTTTGATTTCTTATCAAATTTACAAATACCAAATTCCTCTTCGAAGGTTGGATCAAAAATCCATTTATTAAATTGTGCTTCTAGATTATCCTCTTCTGCAAATTTTAGATATTTTAGTGAGGAATAGGTACAAACAAGCTTAATGTCTTCAAGCCTTTGGGCTAATGTAAAGAAGCCCTTTTTCTTTTTTAATCCACCTAAGGTTGCATATTTTTTTAACCACTTTTGAAGCTTTGTGTTAAAGGCACAGCATTTAAAGAATTTATTTCTAAGAAGCATCATAGAATGCTTCTCACTAAATTGATTAAAGCAGGATTCATCTAATAATCCTTCTCCATCCCAAATGGTATTTTCTATTTCTACTTCCTTTCTTTCTACCTTTAAAGCACCATTTCCACTAACGGCGTAGCAATCATCCTTAAATAAGGATTTTGCATCGGGAATAATCAAAATAGCTTTCTTGGGAATCTTAACGGATGCACAAATATTCGATAGGGTTAATGCTTGATAGGATTCAAAGGAAACTGGGTTTTCTTTAACCTTTTGATTATCATAGCTTAAGCCTGCTAAAGCCCATTCTTCCATCTTATTTTTATATTTTTCTTGAATGAAATAGCAGTTACCTACTCTTGCAGAGGAGGCGGTTCTTTTATATCTGACATAATGGATTTTTCGAATATAAAAGCCTTTTTCATAAAGGATGTCTCTATAATTTTTCTTAGAACTATTAGAGAATGATACCTGGACAAGCTCCGTTATGGAGTCTAGATTTGTATTCTCTTTATCCTTATCTTGGTTAATTTCATATAATAGCCTTCTAGATTCCATAGAATCAGAAAATATGGATCTATGAGAAATAGATTCTTTGCTTGGATCCTTTAGACCTGAAATATTTAGATTTTGCTTCATAATTTCACTTGCTGATAGATGCCATATATATCTTCCACTTATCATATAAAACTCCTACTTTTTCATAATTGCTACTTTACCATAGGGTGGCTTTACCTCATCGTTTGTCAAAAGCCAAAGAAGGGGTATATTCCCCTTCTCCTCTTCCTTAGGGAATGGGGCATAGCCATCCGTTAATATAATTAAATATTTTGGTTTATTTTCCATTTGCATTACATAATTAAATACACAATGGAAGGAAGTACCTCCACCACCCTTTGGTATTAGCTTAGTTAAATCTATGGAGCTATCAAAGGGAATGGGTGTATAAACCTTTGCATCAAAAAAGCCTATAAAGCCCTTTAATCTTCCATCAAAGGCTTGAATCGCACCATTGATTTCGCTATAGACTAATGTAATATCCTCTATCGTCATAGAGCCTGAGGTATCTACCATGAATAATACATCCTCTACACTTTCATCCATTTCACTGAAGCTAGGCATAAAGAATTCTGATTCATATCTTCTATCTGGTGGAGTGAAGGTGTAATCATTGATTTCAAATTCAATGAATTCATTTAAAAGCTCTCTCCAGTTTACTCTAGATTCCTTTAGTTCCTTGACTAATCTTTCTACACCAACAGGAATAGAGCCAACCCCGGGCTTACCATTTTGGTGTGCTCTATCCTCCATATCCTTTATGGCAATAATTTTGGCATTGATTTCATCCTCTTGTGCCTCTCCATTTCCCATACCCCACTTGGAGTGATCATCTAGAGTGGATTGAGGCACTTTCGTACAATGCTTCAAAAGCTTTTCATAAACCTCCTCAGCCGTAAATAAGTATCCTTCCTTACCTTCAATTTGGTGCATAGAGGCAACTCCATTTACCTTTATGGCATCTAAATTCATTCCCTTAGACTTTAGGATATTGGAATTTACTACAATATCACAGGCAATATTAAATAGATTTTGGTCATATTTTAAGCCTCTTAGGCAATGCTTTAATGCAACATGCATAACCTCATGCATTAAAATGAAATCGAGCTCACTATCGGATAAGGATTCCATGAATTTTGGGCTAAAGCATATTTTACTTCCATCCGTATAGGCTGTATCACAGTCTGGATCTAAGCCAAAGGCCATGTTTTCTAGCATAATACCATAGAATCCATAATTGGTAAGAATTCTTATTCTAGCAAGTAATAATCTTCTTTGATATTCTTTCAAATTAGACTGCATCTAAGAATCTTCCCTTCTCTCTTAACCATTTCATAAATTCAGGGATTTGTAATAGCTTTTGCTTATAATCCTTTTCTAAATATAAATAATCCTTAAGTAATACAATCGAATAATCCGGTGGTAGCATATTGGCATATAATATACTATTTCTAATTAAATCTAAATCATCTCTATGATGATACGCATAGGCTACCATAGAGGATTCTAGTGCGTATAATACGTCTGGTTCCTTGGGTACCTTAGTTTCTTCACCTTTGAATATTTTTTCAATATTCGGTAATTTAGAATATACCTTTGTATAGGTTCTAAGCTCTGTTGCAAGACCTTTACCTAAAATACCTGCAAGTAAATCAAAGACATCCTTAAAATCATTGGATACTGTATTTAAGATATTCGATGCCATCTCCCAAGATCTTGGTGTTGCAAAAACAATACCATTATCCTGTGGATTAAAGGTATTTAAGCAATCTGGCTTAAAGCGTAGGAAACCTAAGATATATTCATGAATTCCTTTAGATATTGCCCAGTTATGCCATGAATCTGGATCTGAGGATACCTCTAAATGTAACAAACGATTGGCAAGTGCCTTTGGCATTTGATAAGCAACCGATTTATCGGTTACTCTATTTCCTGCCGCAATGACAATACAGTTTTCAGGGAGTTTATGCTCACCAACCATACGGTCTAGAGTAATTTGGTAGGCTGCAGCTTGGACGGATTGTGGGGCTGCACTAATCTCATCTAGGAATAAAATGTTAATCGTATCACTACTTTCATCCATTTGAAAGATTTTAGGCTTTAGCCAAACCGCTAGGGTTTTATCTTGATTCGCGGTTGGAATACCTCTTAAATCAATAGGATTAAATAGAATTAATCTTACATCAATTACATTACATCTTTTCTTTAATCCTAATTCTAAATCATGAGCTAAATCATGAATCGATTGGGATTTACCAATACCAGGCTGACCCCAAAGCATTACGGAAGGTAATACCTTTAGGGGTACATTCTTTTCTATTGCGCTTGCATACATTTTATATAATATTTTTCTTACATCCCCTGGGTTTAATACAGGAACATTTCCAATTGTTGTTTTATCCATTGATGTTTAACTCCTTTTCTATAGCCTTTATTTCTCTTGCTAAGGATTCTATTGCAGAGGAATAATCTGGTTTCTTTAAAAGTTCTTCTTCAAGTGCTATTTTTCTGTTCTTTAAATCTAATAAATTACTATCTATGGTATCTAATCTTTCCTTCATAGAATTTAAATAATTATCGATTCTTGGTAATATACCCATTTCTGAATTACCCATAGGTACCATATAGGTACCCTTACCCTTTAATCTTAGGAATAGATAATTGGCAAGCATATTATCAGGATAATATACCTTAAAGCCTTGGTAATCCATAATATATTCCTCTTCTTCCTTATTTAAATGGTCCATTAGACCATTCCATAACAATTTACGAATTTCCGTTCTTTTTTCTGTAGTATATTCCTGCTTATTCTCATCAAATAGTACTACATCCTCCTGTAAGTTTTCTACAAGCTTTTCTTGTTCTTCAATTTTTGCAGGAAGCTCCATTAATTCTCTTTCAAATAGAGTAAATCGAGCCTCAGTTCTCTTTTGTAATAGCTTAAGCTTATTTAATTGATTTGTTTTATCCGCATAATCCTTAAGTCTTGGAGATCCAATAGCTAAGGCTTTAACCTCACCATAGCTTAATACTGTATCTGCAATATCATCCTTAGATCTATCTGTTAATGCATTGGATAATAAATCATTAATAAATCTTTGCTTAGTCTCAAGTAGCTGCCAAGAATATGCATCAAAGGAGCCTTCCAAGATATATCTATGAATAAAGACCTCCTTATTCTGATTCTTTTGTCTTATAATTCTTCCTTCTCTTTGCTGCATATCCGATGGTCTCCAAGGAATCGATAGATGGTGAATGGAATATAGCCTATCCTGTACATTTACACCAGTACCAAGCTTTTCGGTTGAACCGATTAATACTCTTACCTCTCCATCTCTTACCTTTTTAAATAGCTTAGTTCTTTTTGCCTCAGTTGTAGCATTATGTATATATTCAATTTCGCTATCCTTAATACCAAATTGAACAAGTAATCTTTTTACCTCATCATATACATTAAATCCATCCTTAGGCGTACCAATATCAGAGAATACTAATTGCGTACCCTTGAATGAATTTGTTGTCAAATAATCCTTTAATATATTTTGACAGCAGGCATATATTTTACCCTTATTTTCATTCTTATAGGTAGCCTCATCAATTAATCTCATATCTAGAGCTGCCTTTCTACCATCGGTTGTAACCTTAAGTAGATTATCATCCTTCCTAGATATTCTATGATTTCTTATATCATCC